>CAZSXI010000019.1:0-3212 GCA_964611045.1 uncultured Cocleimonas sp.
TAATTTCGTGCTGATAAAGCTAGGGTTTAAATAGGGTAATAAGTGCCAGCCTTTAGCAACGATAAATATCCCAATTAAAACAGGCGCGAACCACGGAAAGATATTCACCATGTCTTCGGTGTAGCGCACGGGTAAATGTAAAGGTTGATGTACGAGGTCAAATAATGCGTGGGTGTGTAGCCAGCCTGCCCAATAGCCAACTAGAATAATAATGGCGGTTATCAATGATAGCCACGGCTTTCCTACAAACAACAAACCCAGCCATGAGGCGAATAGAATAAAATGGAGTATGCCGAAGTAAATCCATGTTTGAGGAAATTGAAGGTAGCTCCCTACGCTGACTAGAATGGATGCTACGCCTAAAAATAAGGTGCGTTTTTTCATACATGACCAGCAAATGCCTTTGTTGTTTTTGCTGTGGGTAAGTGCGAGGCTCATTCCCATGGTGGTTAAAAACAGGGTGACGATGATTGCCCTGAAACCTTGCCAGAGTAGGCTGTTATCCATGTCTATTTGGATGTAATTGAAGTTATCTAAATCAAAACTGAAATGATAGATAATCATTAAGACGATGGCGAAGCCACGCGTTGCATCTAAATAGTGAAGTCGTTGCCTGCTCATTGTTTGGTCATGCTATTTTCTGATACTGCTTCTTTGAATCGGGTCAAGAATACTGTTCACTTTTTCTAGGCTAGGATCAGGGTTTGGGTAGTCTAGGGTGTAATGTAGTCCACGGCTTTCTTTGCGTTTTTGGGCAGATCTAATAATCAGGCGCGCAACTTCCGCTAGATTTCTAAGTTCAATCAAATCACCAGTGACTTTAAAGTTTGAATAATATTCATCAATTTCGGCGAGTAGCATTTCGATACGGTTACGCGCGCGTTGCAAGCGTTTTGATGTTCTTACGATACCCACGTAATCCCACATAAAGCGACGCACTTCATCCCAGTTGTGGTTGATGACAACGCGCTCATCCGAGTCAGTTACACGGCTTTCATCCCAATCGGGAATATCGAACGTTTGTGTTGGCGTTTCTTCAAAGCGTTTGGTGATATCTTTAGAGGATGATTGTCCATAGACAACACATTCGAGTAGGGAATTACTCGCCATGCGATTTGCGCCGTGCAAACCTGTGAAGGTGGTTTCACCAATGGCGTATAGACCGTTTAGGTCAGTCTGACCCGCGTCATCGACCATTAAACCGCCACAAGTGTAATGCGCGGCAGGTACGACCGGTACGGGTTCTTTGCTCATGTCGTAGCCAAATTTCCGGCACATGGCGTATACGTTAGGGAAGTGATCCAATAAAAATGATTTGGATTTGTGGCTGATGTCTAAAAATACCGAATCAATACCTAAGCGCTTCATTTCATGGTCGATAGAGCGCGCAACGATATCGCGTGGGGCAAGCTCGCCCCTAGGGTCAAACTTTTCCATAAAACGTGTGCCATTGGGCAGTAAAAGCCTCCCACCTTCGCCTCGCACGGCTTCGGTAATCAAGTTGGATTTTGCGTGAGGGTGATACAAACAGGTAGGGTGGAATTGCATAAACTCCATATTGGCAACGCGACAACCTGCGCGCCAACCCATAGCGATGCCGTCACCACTCGCGCCGTCTGGGTTGCTGGTGTAGAGATAAACTTTACTTGCACCACCGGTGGCAAGCACGGTGAATTTTGCTTGGAAGGTGGCAATTTTATCGGTTTTTGTATTGAGTACATAAGCGCCTACACAACGGTTGTCTCGTTGAGTTCTTTGTTGCTCACTATGCTGGAGTTTTCGTGTAGTGATTAAATCAATGGCAATATTATGTTCAAATAACTCTATATTATTCATTGCCTTAACTTTTGAAATCAAGGTGGTTTCGATGGCTCTGCCACTGGCGTCAGCAGCGTGTGCAACACGTCGATTACTGTGACCACCTTCACGCGTGAGGTGTAAACCTCCTGTTCCTTTTATGTTGTTGTCACGGCTTTTGTCAATGTGGTTGTCTTCACGAGTGAAGGGAACGCCCGCTTTAATTAACCAGTCAATTGCTTCGGGGCCTTTTTCAACGACATTGCGAACGACGTCTTCAATGCATAAGCCCGCACCAGAATCTAAGGTGTCTGCGATGTGTGATTCGAAAGAATCTGATTCATCAAGCACCGCTGAAATCCCACCTTGTGCATAAAATGTACTGCCTTCGGTAAGTACATCTTTGCTAAGAATAGCAATTTTCAAATGATCTGGAAGGCTTAGAGCCAGTGTTAGGCCAGATGCGCCACTGCCAATTATAAGAACGTCATGCATATTACGAAAAGTAACCTTTATTTATTGCCCAGTTGGTAATATTTGTTTATTAGATTATCATACACCGAATAATTAATTAGTAGTTGAAGTTGGGGAATATTATTTTTCGGTTTGAATGAGAAATAATACCAAGAGGAGATTTGCCCTAATGGGCGAGAAGCAAACAGATTTAGAATTGGTTAGGCGTGTGCAAGCAGGGGATAAATCCGCTTTTGATGTGTTGGTGCTTAAGTACCAGCAAAAAGTGATTAATCTTGTTATGCGTTATGTCCATGACCCGCACATCGCAATGGATGTTTCTCAAGAATCATTCATCAAGGCTTATCGTGGTTTAAAGAATTTTCGTGGTGATAGCGCGTTTTATACGTGGCTGTACAGAATTTCTATCAATACGGCTAAGAACTATTTGGTATCAAAAGGTCGTCGTATGCCTGACGACGATATTGATGCACAAGAAGCAGAACAATACGATGGTGGTGATAAATTACGAGATATTGCTACGCCTGAACGACAAGCATTAACCGATGAAATTCAAGCAACTGTTCATAGTGCGATTGAGGCACTACCAGATGACTTAAGAATTGCGATCACGTTAAGAGAACTTGAAGGGCTAAGTTACGAAGAAATATCAGATGCGATGGATTGTCCAATAGGCACGGTTCGTTCGAGAATATTTCGAGCGCGCGAATCGATTGAAACAGAGTTAGCACCCTTATTGGATCAAACCTAAAGGTGAAGCTTGATATCTTTGTACGATAGGTGTCAGCTTAAATTTTAAACACTATTTAGCACTAATTTAAGTTCAGCAAGACTTAAGTTCAGGTAAAGTATAATTTAGTACGTAAAACGATGAACTTAATTGAGTGATTATTGTCTTTAGATTAGACGATAGCCAAGTTTGATAAAAGTTTAAAAAGTGG
>CAZSXI010000019.1:3312-13990 GCA_964611045.1 uncultured Cocleimonas sp.
TTAAGCAATAAACTTTCTCATTTTGCTTTGATTGGTGAATCAATGCGATCTACTAAACCTGCGACGGTTGCAGGGCCAAGTTTTTTAGCGAGTATCCATGAACAGATTGCCTTAGAAGATCAATATCACGATGTTCAAGTACACGATTCTACGAGCGCGAATGATGCGGCGAATCCACAAAAGTCATGGTTGCGTCCTGTCGGTGGTTTCGCACTAGCCGCTTCGTTTGCAGCGATCGCGGTTATGGGTGTTCAGAATTTCCAGTTGAATAATCAGCTTGCTGAGCAGACAACAACTATCGCTGCTACACAAACTTTACAGAAAGAAATTCAAACAGCTGCAGCAACACCTGTTGTTAAGCTAGCACCTGTCGAAAATAAACAGGAAAATGAGCAGCAGAACAAACAAGAATACCGACAAGCAAATGCTCACGCACGCTCATTTCTAAAGCGTTATGTTGATAGTCATGTACAGTATGCTTCTACATCGACTTTCATCCCTTCGGTTCGTGTTATTGCTTACGCAGATTATTAATAATGTTTAGAAAAATGAAATTTAGTTTTAAACTTCCAAGTTCCAAGTTCCTGAAGCACTTTGTCGCGATAGCGTGTATTCCTTCGATGCTTTTTGCACCTGCTGTGTATGCAGAGGAAACTGAAACTGCTATTGAATTATTAAATAGAATGAATATTGCCGTACGTAAGCTAAATTATTCTGGGACATTGGCTTATCTAAAAGGCAACACACTTTCTAGTTTGCATATTACACATACTGTTATTAATGGCGTCGCAAGTGAGCGAGTTGTACGTTTAAATGAAGCAGGAAACGAAACTTCGCGTGAATTGCAGGGGGTTTCTTTTGCCTCTGTTCCTAGAATTCGTCCCGAAATGGAGAAAGTGTATTCCTTTGATATGGGGCGTGAAAATCGTATAGCGAATATTCCTTGTCGAATTATTACTGCCCGTCCAAAAGACCGAGAGAGATATCTACAAAAGTATTGTATTGATGCAAAGACAGGAATGTTGCTTGATTATATTTTGGTCGGAAAATCGCATAAGCCTGTAGAGCAGTTTATGTTTACGTCGATTAATATAAGTGTGCCAGAAGGTGCGCCTGCGACAGAATTATCATTTGCAGACCCAAAAGCGTGTTCAAGTACAACTTGTTCAGATAAGTCTGAAGATGTAAAAGTAGAGGGGGTGGTGGCCACCGCGATTGTTGATCAAGGTGTTACTGCCAGCAATGAGACGACGATCATAGCGCCTCGTGCCATAAAGCAATCTCGCCAAAACGCAACTGTTGATCTTGATGATGGTTGGGTGGTGGAAGCATTGCCTGTTGGTTTTGAAATTAGCCAAGCACCTTCAATGAAGGCTATGAAAGCGGCTCAAAACGGACAAGAAAGTACTACTATTGAAACGAAACATTATATTATTTCTGATGGTTTAAGCTCCTTATCTGTTTTTGTTTCACCTTTCACGGATGAAGCTGATATTGGTGCGGTAAAGGTTAACTCAGGGGCTTTGAATGTAGTTAGCCAACGAAAAGGTAATGCTATAATTACAGCCGTTGGTGAAGTGCCTGAAAATACATTACGAAATATTGTTGATAACCTTCGCAAGAAGTAATTATATAAAATAAAGTATGCAACAAGCTACTCAACAAGAGATCGCAGAAGTATCCTATATCGATGGGAAATATGTCTTTTTAAAAACCTCTAGTCAAACATCGTGTGGTGAATGCCCGTCAAAGGGTTCTTGTGGCAGTGTTAAATTTTTTAAGCCTGTTGTGAATAATGACTTTATTAAAATAAAAAACACATTGGGCTTGAAAGAAGGTGACTCAGTTGTATTAGCATTGCCACCTTCTAAGCTATTGTTAGGTACGTTCTTGGTTTATCTTTTTCCTCTTTTTGGTCTTATGTTTTTTGCGGTGCTGGGTAAAATGATGGGTGGGGAAGGTGCAAGTATCTTGGCGGGTCTTGCGGGGTTGGTTATTTCTTTAGTTTTAGTGCGTAAATTTTTAACAAAGAAGGCAGTTTCTCAAACATTCACTCCAAAAATCCTTGAAAAAGTTTAAAAACAACCAATTATTAAGGAGAGCCTGATCAAGTCGGTTAGAGTTTAGCGCAGATTTAGCCAGCTAAAAATAATTGGACTTAATCAGAGATCCCTTAAGGATATAGCGTACTTTTATAATGCCACCCCCCTTGTTTTTTGATGTTTTGTATTTTTAAAAGACATTAGGTGAGGGGATAATCATCAAAATTTCATCAATAGAGAGTAAATCATGTTGTTTATAAAAAGGACTTCCATTTTTCTGTTTGCCTTTCTTTTAGTACAGTTCAATGTGGCCGCAGTTGAGTTGCCAGATTTCACTACACTGGTAGAAAAACACAGTGGTGCAGTTGTTAATATTAGTACCACTAAGAATCCGAAGAATAAAAAGTCTTCACAACATGAATTTTCGGGCGGTGGCTCTGAAAAAGATGAAATGCTGGATGAATTAATGCGTCGATTTTTTGATCGTGGAGAAGGTGGTGGAAGATCACCTAGAGAAAAAGAATCTCATTCTCTGGGTTCAGGTTTTATTGTCTCTAAAGATGGCTACGTGGTGACAAATCATCACGTAATTGCAGGGGCAGATGAAATCATTGTAAAGTTAAGCGACCGGCGTGAGCTTGTTGCAAAGCTAATTGGTAGCGATAAACGAAGTGATGTGGCTTTATTGAAGGTAGACGCAGAAAACTTGCCAGTGCTTGAAATAGGTAGTTCAGAAGCCTTGAAAGTAGGTGAGTGGGTTATCGCAATCGGTTCTCCATTCGGTTTTGATCATAGTGTCACAGCAGGTATTGTTAGTGCGAAAGGTCGTAGTTTGCCCTCCGAAAATTATGTTCCCTTTATTCAAACAGATGTGGCGATAAACCCGGGTAATTCGGGTGGACCTTTGTTCAATATGAAAGGAGAAGTTGTCGGAATTAATTCACAGATTTATAGTCGTACAGGTGGGTTTATGGGGGTTTCTTTTGCGATTCCTGTTGATGTTGCTAAAAGTGTTGTCGAGCAATTAAAAAATAAAGGTAAAGTTTCGCGAGGCTGGTTGGGTGTTTATATTCAAGAGGTTACGCGAGAATTAGCCTTATCTTTTGGGCTTGATAAACCTCATGGCGCTTTGATTGTTGATGTGATGAAAGATGGTCCTGCAAAAGGGGTCTTAAAACAAGGTGATATCGTTTTAGAGTTTGATGGTAAGTATGTGAAAAATGCATCCTCGCTGCCAGTGTTAGTGGGCTCTACTCCAATCGAAAAAGCGGTGGATATGAAAGTGCGAAGAGGGGGAATTACCCAAACTTTAAGTTTAAAATTAGAAGAACTTCCAAGCGAAGATGATATTAAAAATCCTGCGAAAAAAGAGCCTAAGCCCAAAAAGAAAGAAAATATCGTTATGGGTATGGAGCTTGCGACTCTAGATGATGCTGCAAAAAAATCCCTAGAAGTAGAGGGTGGTGTTTTAGTCAAAAGCATTAAAAGTGGTGCTGAAGGATCTGTTGCGCGCAAGGCTGGTATTGAGCGTGGTGATATTTTACTCATGTTTAAGGGTGAAAAAATAGATAGTATTAAACGCTTTGAAGAATTATCAAAGGACCTGATCGTTGGTAGAACATACGCAATCCTAGTTTTAAGGGAAGGTTCTGCTAGGTTCTTAGCTTTGAAAGCCGAAGAAGAAAAAGAGCCTGCAAAGTGATATTAGTCCCGTTCTAAGTTCTATTTCGTAATGTACTGAAATGCACGTACTCTCACCAGTTCTAATAGTGTATTATCGCGACGGTTGCCACTTGTGTGAACAGGTGGTGGCTTCTTTGTTTCAGCTCCAAGCAGAGTTGGGATACGAGATTGAGCAGATAGATATAGATGCTGATCCTGTCTTACGTGAAAAATACAATGTTGATGTACCCGTAGTGACTTATCAAGGTGAAGTTGTTTTCTATCATTTCTTTGATGAGGTAGAGTTGAGAAAATCACTCGCTACATAAAACACATACATAGAAAGAATATGGCTGAAGCAAATCAAAACATACGAAATTTTTCAATTATTGCCCATATAGATCACGGTAAATCTACGATCTCTGATCGTTTCATCCAAACCTGTGAAGGATTGTCTGAGCGTGAAATGGATTCGCAGGTATTGGATTCAATGGATATTGAAAAAGAGCGTGGCATTACCATTAAGGCACAAAGCGTTTCTTTAGACTTTCATTCAAAAGATGGCGAAACGTATCATCTAAACTTTATAGATACACCAGGTCACGTAGATTTCTCTTATGAGGTTTCTCGCTCACTGTCTGCCTGTGAAGGTGCTTTACTGGTTGTAGATGCTTCGCAAGGTGTTGAGGCTCAAAGTGTTGCCAATTGTTATACCGCGATTGATCTTGATTTAGAGGTTGTGCCTGTTCTCAATAAAATTGATTTACCTGCTGCAGATGTGGATCGCGTATCCCAAGAAATTGAAGAGATAATTGGTATTGATGCAACCGATGCAATACACGTGAGTGGTAAAACAGGTGTTGGTATTGAGGAGTTGCTTGAACAACTGGTTGAGCGTATTCCTCCGCCAATAGGTGATCCTGATGCGCCTTTAAAAGCACTGATTATAGATTCTTGGTTTGATAATTATTTGGGCGTAGTTTCGTTGGTTCGTGTTATCGATGGGCGTATTGGTAAGAAGACCAAGGTTATGCCAATGTCTACTAAACAAGAATACCAAGTGGATCATGTCGGTATATTCACGCCAAAACGTAAAGATAAAGATGAGTTGTTGCCGGGTGAAGTAGGTTTCGTCATTGCAGGCATAAAAGACATTGAAGCGGCAAAAGTAGGTGATACGTTTACGACGGTGAAAAACCCTGCAACAACGCCATTAAAAGGCTTTAAAGAAATACAGCCACGCGTATTTTCTGGGATGTTCCCTGTCAATGGCGAAGATTATGAAAACCTACGTGATGCTTTAGATAAGTTAAGTCTTAACGATGCATCGCTTCATTATGAGCCAGAAACATCACAAGCATTAGGCTTTGGTTTTCGTTGTGGCTTCCTTGGTATGTTGCACATGGAGATTGTTCAAGAGCGTCTTGAGCGAGAATATGACCTTGATTTGATTACCACTGCGCCATCGGTAATCTACGAAGTTGTTACTACCAAAGGCGAGACGATTAAAGTCCATAATCCTGCTGATTTGCCAGCTATTAACCACATTGAAGAAATACGTGAACCTATTATTCGTGGCACGATTATGATGCCACAGGAATATGTGGGTAATGTTATTTCGTTATGTATAGAAAAACGGGGTGTGCAAAAAGACATGCAATATCTCGGTAATCAAGTAACGCTTACTTATGACTTGCCTTTAAGTGAAGTTGTTTTGGATTTCTTTGACCGATTAAAATCAGTAAGCCGTGGTTACGCGTCGTTTGATTATGAATTGGATCGTTTTGAAACTGCGCCATTAGTAAAGGTAGATATTCTAATTAATGGCGAACCTGTTGATGCCTTGTCTATTATCGTACATAAAGACTTCTCACAAAATCGCGGAAGAGTGTTAGTTGAGCGCATGCGTGAAGTTATTCAGCGCCAGATGTTTGATGTAGCAATACAAGCTGCTATTGGTGGCAATGTCATTGCACGCTCCAATGTAAAAGCCTTGCGTAAAAACGTAACGGCTAAGTGTTACGGCGGTGATATTTCTCGAAAGCGTAAGCTGTTAGAAAAGCAAAAAGCAGGTAAGAAGCGCATGAAACAAGTAGGTAATGTAGAAATTCCACAGGAAGCATTCTTGGCTGTTTTAAAAAGAGATGATAATTAATGGGTGTTCAGTTTGGTTTAGAGTGGCTTCTTGTTGGCGGTTTACTCTTTTTCGGATTGGTTTTACTTTATTATTTCTTTTGGGGGGATAAGGATCTGCAGGATGGAGATCAAATGCCAATTTTGCAGGACTTCGCAAAGTCATTTTTCCCTCTTATATTATTTATTATTGTACTACGTTCCTTTGTAGCTGAACCTTTTAGAATTCCTTCTGGCTCAATGATTCCCACCCTTGAAATAGGTGACTTTGTTCTAGTTAAAAAATATGCGTATGGGCTTCGTCTACCTATCATACAAACTAAAATATTAGATACGGGCAAGCCTAAACGTGGTGACGTTGTTGTTTTTCGTTATCCACCACAACCAGAAATAAACTATATAAAGCGTTTAATTGGCTTGCCGGGTGATCATATAGAGTGGACCGCGGATAAAAAGCTTATTATTAATGGCAAAGCTGTGGAGGTATTATCCAGTGATGATTATCACTATAAAGACGGTGAGGGTACGGTATTAGTTGCAAAGCAAGAAAAAGAGTTTTTAGTCGATGATAAATCCCATCAGCTTATTACTTTTTCTAATCCCACTAAATCAGGTAAGTGGGATGTACCACAAGGACACTATTTTATGATGGGTGATAATCGAGATAAAAGTAGTGATAGCAGATCTTGGGGTTTTGTACCTGAGTCGCATTTAGTTGGAAAAGCATCATTGGTTTGGATGCATTGGAACTGGTTCGATAACGGGGATGGGTTTCAAGCAGGTAGGATTGGAACACTTATAAATTGAGACCTTTGCACGAGAGATATGACGGATTAAAAATGCTTGAATTCCCCCTGCCTTTCTTAAAAATTCGCTCAATAGCCATGCTATTGACCTCATTTTTAAGAAAGGCAGGAGAAATTACGCTATTTTTTATCTCGCCATACTCTCGTGTAAAGGTCTCAAATTAGCATTCAGCGTAGATTAATTTATAAAAGGTATAATGGCAGGAGTAGATTAATAAACAATTGGCTGAAAATAATAATAATGAAAATAAATAAAAGAAAGCAACGTGGTGCAACTTTGATCAGTTGGCTAGTTGTTGCTGGTTTAGGTATTATGGCTGCAAGTGCTGTAGTAAAGGTTGCTCCTTATTATGTTGAATTTAATAATGTTAAAGGCTTGATGAAGGTTATTGCTTCAACGCAAGGGATTAAGAAAGCCAATATGCGCCAAATCAATCAAAAGATTGAAAAACATCTTACGGTTAATAGTCTATATGCGCTTGAAGATGCTTATTACAGTAGTCGACCTGGTACAGCAGCAAAAAATAAAACAAAAAATCCTTTTACACTTAAAAAAGAGAAGAAAAGTAGCCGACGTATATTGACGGTGGCTTATGATGTTCCACAATCTTGGATTGGTAACTTATTCTTCTTAATTAAGTTTAAACATGCTGTTGTGTTGGGTGAACCTGACGTGGTTATAGATAGCAAGATTGATAAAAGTGAAGGAGAGAGAAAGAAGCGCGCACTAAACTTGCGCTAGTTTCTAGTTGTAATAGAAAAAAGCATTGATAAATAGTTCTAATTTAAATTAACTGCATATGATTTTCGTCACTCGTCTATGATAAAATAGTATAATTATATTTTAGGCATGATGGGTAGATGCGATCGTTAAAACTTACCAATTTCCTTAACCAAAACCACATGGCTACAGATTGCTTTATTCAAGCAATCACCCATCGTAGTGCTAATGGCAAACACAATGAACGTATGGAGTTTTTGGGGGATAGTGTTCTTGGGCTTATCATCACAAATGCATTATACAATCAGCAGCCTAAAGCATCAGAAGGTTATTTATCACGTCTTCGCGCATCTTTAGTCAATGAAAACACACTTGCAGAAATCGCCAATGAGCTATCATTGGGCGATTTTTTGCGTTTGGGTGCGGGTGAATTAAAAAGTGGTGGCTTTCGTCGTAAATCAATCTTGTCAGACACCTTGGAGGCAGTAATCGGCAGTGTGTACCTTGAAAAAGGTATGGATGAAGCCACCGATTTTGTAATGGCAATATATACCAACCGTTTACAACAACTTCCCTCTGAAGATGATTTAAAAGATCCTAAAAGTCGTTTGCAAGAAATACTACAATCGCGTGGTTATGATATTCCTCAATATGAATTAGTTAGTACCACGGGTGATGCTCACCGACAAATTTTTACCGCAGAATGTGCGATTGAAAGTTTAAAGGTAGAAACAAAAGGAGTGGCTGGTAGCCGCAGAAAGGCAGAACAGCAATCAGCAAAAAATGCTTATGAAATCGTGATGAAAAGGTTTAATGATGAGCAGGAAGCAAAGAAACAAGCTAGAATCCGATCTAAAAACTAAGGTAAAAGGAAAGACGTTAAATGAGTAAAAAGTGTGGCACAGTATCAATCATAGGTCGTCCCAATGTGGGAAAATCAACCTTATTGAATCACCTGGTTGGCTATAAACTCTCGGCCATCGCCAATAAGCCACAAACTACGCGTACCAATATCCGTGGTATTGTGACGGAGCTGGATAAAAAAACAGATTCAGGTTACCAATTGATATTTACCGATACGCCAGGTATCCACCTTAATTCTAAAAATCTACTCAATAGAACACTAAATAGTGAAGCGGTTGCTGCGGTAGAAGATGTTGATGCAATTATTATGATTGTAGAGGCGTTGAAATGGACCGATGAAGATGATTTTGTACTTAGCCGTTTAAAGCATACTAATAAGCCTGTTTTTCTCTTATTGAATAAAGTTGATCGTATCCAAGAAAAAGATCGCTTATTTCCTTATCTAGAGAAAGTGGGTGCTAAACGTGAATTTGAAGAAATCATTCCTATTTCTGCATCAAAAGGAATCAATACCGATATTTTGATCGAATCACTGTTAAAGGTTGTACCTGCGTCTGATTTTATCTACCCCGAAGACCATATAACTGATAAATCTGTGCGTTTTATTTGTGGTGAGTTGATTCGTGAACAATTGGTTTTAAACTTACACGAAGAGCTACCTTATACCACGGCGGTAGAAATAGAAGTGTTTGAAGAAACCGATAAGCTAGTCACCATTGAAGTGGTTATCTGGACAGACCGTAAAAATCAAAAAGGCATTATCATCGGTAAAAAAGGTGAAACGCTAAAAAGAATAGGGCAGGCTGCTCGTCGCTCTTTAGAGGAGTTTTTGGTGAAAAAAGTGATGCTCAAACAGTGGGTGAAAGTAGAGGAAAACTGGCAGAATAATCCACGTCATCTAAATGAGTTAGGAATTATTTCCAATAGAGAGCTTTAAAGGTCTCATAAATTGCAATCATTTGGCTATATTCTCAACCATCGTCCCTTTCGGGATAATAGTTTATTAGTTGATATTTTTACTGAAGATTTTGGGCGTGTTTGTTGTGTTGCGCGCCCCGCAAAAAAACGCGGTAAAATACTAAGAGGCTCATTAGAACCCTTTCGGTATTTACATTTAAATTGGATCGGTAAAGGGGATGTACAAACACTGACGGAAGCAGATGAACGTGGCAGACACCCAATCCCACCCTCGGAAATGATGTTAGGTCTATACTTAAACGAACTCATATTACTGCTTACTCAACCACATTCCGCATTGCCTGAATTATTTTCTGCGTATAAATACACACTACACAAACTTAAAGATCCCGATATTAACAAACAGATTATGATGCAATTTGAGTTGTATCTCTTAGCCAGTCTAGGCTTGCCTGTAGTGGCACAAACAGATGAAGCAATTTCTGCAAAAATGCGCTATCGTTTCAGCTTAGAAGGAGGAGTAAAAGCAGTTGATGTCACAGCAAGTAATACGATAGATAGTGCATTCAACCATCAAGAAAAAAGCATCAATATCGCAGGTGATTTGCTGATCGCTTTGCAAAATATTAAAAGTTTGGACGATGAGCATTGGAAGCAACTCAGAGTGTTTCTTGATAACGTGTTTCTCATGCTAACTCCTCGAACCATAAACTCTCGTAAATTATTGAATTTGTAGACTTAAATATGGAAAATATAGAGACTAACCCTATTGAACTAGGTGTCAATATAGATCACGTCGCCACTCTTAGGCAAGCACGTGGTACAGCCTATCCTGATTTGTTAGAAGCCGCCTTTTTAGTGGTTGAGGCAGGTGCGCAAGCCATCACCATCCATTTGCGTGAAGATCGTCGTCATATCCAAGATAAAGATGTTTATGAGATTCGTAAACAGTGCAAAGTCAGAATGAATTTAGAACTAGCCGCTACTCAAGAAATGGTTGATATTGCCTGTGAGGTAAAGCCAGAAGATGGTTGTATTGTGCCAGAAAAACGCGAAGAGTTAACCACTGAAGGTGGGCTTGATGTGATTGGTCAGTTTGATCGTATTAAAAAATCAACCAAACAGTTAACGGAAGAGGGTATCCGTGTTTCTCTTTTCATCGAACCTAGTATCGAACATATCAAACGCGTCAACGATATTGGTGCGCCTGTGATTGAATTACACACAGGTACTTATGCCAATGCCACGGGCGATGCACAAAAACGAGAGTTTGATCGCATTGTTGAAGCGACTGAGTTTGCACACGCGCAAGGTATTCACGTGAATGCCGGACACGGTTTGGATTATTCCAATACACAAATAATCGCAGCGATACCTGAAATTCGAGAACTTAATATTGGTCACTCAATTATTTCTCGCGCTATATTTGTAGGTATCAGCAGGGCGACGCGCCAAATGATTGAAATTATGAACAACGCAAGGAATACATAATAGTGGCAATCATCGGCATCGGTACGGATTTAGTCAAAATA
>CAZSXI010000020.1:0-13892 GCA_964611045.1 uncultured Cocleimonas sp.
ATGACCACTCGTTAGAAAATTATTTAAAATTTTCATACTATTTCCAAATATCAATATCTTTACCTGATTTTAGAATCGCACCAGAATACTCCTCCCCATAATCCGTCCACTTTGCAAATTCATTATATTTTTTATTAGCAACGTAGCTGATTAGTTGCTGAAAATGAAAGGATTTAAGTAAGCCTGTTAGTTCTTCAATTTTCTTACCTTCAGAATAGAACAACATTGCTGGACGATAGCTAATGCCTTCTTTTTTAAGCCATTTACTCGCTGTTGTTTTATTCCCTTCGGTATCAATGATTTCCTTATCCGATAGAGCATCTAAACGCACGAAGTTAAATTTACTTAATATTGCTTTGGTCTCAGGTAAATCCAGAACTTCTTTATGAAAGCGTTCACACTCGTCACAGGTTTTGTCTTCGAAAATGATTGCTAGTGGTTTATCAGCCTTTACACCTTTTTGAAAGTCAGTCATTTCACTCAAGTTTTCATGATCTAAAAAAGTGTAAACAGAATCTTTCAGATGTTCTTGGCGATACGTTGGGAAATCGGTTTTCTCATAAGCTTTCTGATGGACGAAGTTAAGAATTTGCTTAAATTCACGCGGTGAACGGTATCCATTCACGCGTGCTACCACTTTATTATCGGCATTCATAAACAATAAAGTAGGTGTGAAACGCACTTGTAAAGCCTCTGCTAGCTTATTTTCAGGTACTTCCGTTGTTTCATTAAAAGCAATCTCTCGGCTACCCTTAATATTCAGATGAATACTATCAAAGTTGGCTTTAATAAACTCACGATTACCCCCTTCTTTCTCTGTAGTTTCAAAGTTATCTTTTAACATTTTAGCGCAATAGGGACAGCCTACGAGATCAGCAAATACCAGCATGTGTTTTCCTGCATCACCCGCTTCTTCAGCATCTTCGCGAAAATCTAAAAAACTGTCTTTAAAATATTCAGGCATTTCTTTTTCTAGATCAGCAATACCTAAAACTTTACCCATAGGTTTAGGGCTTTCTGCATTGACTAGGCTAATCGTGAAAACAAATAGTATGCACACCATTATCGACCCTTTAAAACGTGCTATTAATTTTTGGACTAGCATCTGAAAGCCTCTTTTAATTGATTACAAAGTATAGAATATTTTGAATGACTTTTTACCTGAATCACCATTAGTATCTTGATATTTATCTATTCTAGAGTTAATATTATACTGATAGCTATTTACTATATGTCTATTAATTTTACTAATAATAGGAGATTTATATGCTCAATATTCAACAAGCAGAAGCATTCCCTCGCAAACAGCCGCGGAACCACGAACCAAGAAAAATTGACCGCAAAAGTCATTTAAATGGTATCGAAAAGCGAGCAAAAAGAATGGGGCTAATCCTTAGCGAAGAGCGTATGGATGCAGTGAACTTTGTTTTAGACTTTTACGAACACTGCGAAGATTGTCGCAATGCACGCCAACTCATGAAGGTAATGGATCAAGAGTTTGCTGATTTAGGGGGTAAAAAATACCTTTATCGCCTATTTCCTAATGGTCCTTTAAGTCAGATTCATGAATTAGCTGATCTTCCTAATCTTGGACATCAAACTGACCTTGGTTTTGGGACAAGTTATTAGTATTTAGATAGGTTTTGCTTGCCACCCCCCTCCTTTTTTGCCGATTTGTAGCTACAAATCGGCAAAAAAGGAGGGGGGTGGACTGTATAAAACACGCTAAAAACCTAGATAGCGATGAATTTCCAGCCCTTTTTTAAGTGATTAACAACAAATTGCACTGCCGAAGGTGCCACTTGAACATCATCGACTAAATTTACCACCTGTCCTTCACTGTGTAGCTTATATATTTGGTTATTACAGGCAACAAAGCTCAAGCTTTCATATAAACCTTTCATTTTTATTATACGATTCTCTGTATCCCCATTATCTGTGCGCAATAGATCCAATCCACCTGCACTGGTGACAACATAAACTTGTGTTCCATCTTTTTTGTACTTTGTCAGCAAAGCTTCAGCCTTGTCTAAAGTCTCCTCGAATTTTTCTTTTTTTGCACTGCCTAGATAGATAATAACTTTTTGGGCAGGAGCATCTGCTGAGTGATCAAATTCTGAATGACTAAAATGCTTTAAATCTATCTCATTTTGATTATTTGAAGGTATTAAAGTATGTGCTGTCCTAGATTCATAACCATCAACCTGTGAAAATATATTTCCTCCCAAAAAACCCAAACCAAGAGCCAATAAAAGCGCCGCAGCCATTCCCACTACTCTCTTTTTATCCGTTACTTTTTCAGTTGGCTTTATCGTCAGCGGATAGGCAACTTGCAATAACTCCTTTACACGATGAATATCATTTAACGCATCACGAAGTTCTGAATCATCATCCAATCGAGCTAGTAATTCCACCCTTTTTTCTTCACCCAACTCACCATCAACGTATAAGTTGAGCAGGTCTTTATCACTATAATTATCTTTGTAATGGTTTTTATCTTTCATTATCTCACTCTCCGTAAATATTCCACACGGTTTGCATTTGAATCTTTTTTTCTTACGTCTATTAGGTTTTCTTTCAGGCTCTTGCGCCCACGACTTAAACGGCTCATCACCGTACCTATAGGCAGTTCTAATATTTCTGCCACTTCAGCATAAGTACTCCCTTCTAAATCAACCAAGGTGACTATTTGTCGTTGCGGTATTGGCAATTTAAGTACGGCTTGTCGTACTCGAATAACAAGCTGTTCATCCGATAAATTCTTCTCTAAGTTCTCATCACCCACAGGCTCAACATCATCAAGATCTGTCGTGGGTTTGTATCGACGTAAATGATCCATCCACGTGTTATGCAATATGCGAAATAACCACGCGTCTAGCTTTGTCTGATCTTTTAATTGATGATAATTCTTTAGTGCTTTACCCAAAGTATCCTGAACAAGATCATCTGCCAACATACCATCATGGCACCAAGAATTTGCAAGGCGATAAAGCCGTTCTCGGCGCTGTTCGAATAATGCATCTAGCTTTCTTGAACGAATAAATCTTAGCAAAATATTATCCTTATCTGAAACCTTTACTCGCCTACTCGCCATATTTACCGTGCAAGCGCCCTATCTATATCAATGATGGTGTAGATTAGCATTTTATTCCATTTTAAAATTTATTAAATATATGGAATATTTCATTAACTCATAGCATCTAGTTTTTGTGACGTATCCAGATGTATCAAAAATGTGCGCACTAAAACCCAAAGGAGTAGTACCCATGAAAATATTGAAAGGATTTTTAACCCCGTTACTCGCTGTTTTTTTAATGCTCGGTTTCACCGTTGCAAATGCAGATGGTGCAAAACATAAACTTGTTATCCAAGTGAGTACCGATGACCCAAGAACACAAAAAATAGCCATGAATAATGCCGTTAATCTACAAAAATTATACGGCATTGATGGCGTTGATATTGAGATTGTTGCTTACGGGCCAGGCTTAGGAATGATGACTAAAAAAAGCAAATACGCAGACCGCGTGAAAAGTTTGGCATTACAAGATATAAAATTTAGTGCCTGTATGAATACGATGAATAAGATGAAGAAGAAAACAGGACACTTACCGGTATTGAGCGAAGGTGTAGGCTCTGTTCAAGCGGGAGTTGCTCGAATTATGGAACTACAAGAGCAAGGTTATTCTTATATTAGACCTTGATTAAATTTGCATAAACTAGCAAACAAAATGCCAGCTACCCGCTGGCATTTTGTTTGTTTTAATTACTTTCTGGTAGTGTGATATTCAATTCCAATACATCAAAATTGTCACCCTTTTCAACTTTCACATTCACTGCATTATCATCAACTTTTACATATTTACGAATTACCCCAATTAACTCTTTTTGAAGTTTTGGCAAATAATCAGGTGTTTTGCTCGACGAAGCCGAATGCTCGTGCGCAATCAGAATCTGCAACCTTTCTTTTGCAAGTGACGCCGTATTCATCTTTTTTTCTTTTTTGAAAAAACTAAATAATCCCATATCTTTTATTCCTTTCTTTCGCCCTAGCCCTTAACCGAATAACTTTTTGAAAAAGCCTTTTTTCTCTTCTGGCTCAACAAAACGTAATGGAACATCTTCACCTAAAAAGCGTGCAACTACATCCATGTAAGCCTGACCTGCTTGGCTTTCTTTATCCATAATGACAGGATTACCACTGTTTGATGCTTGCAACACCGTGCCAGACTCAGGAATAACACCAATCAAAGGTATCGATAAGATATCTTGAATATCTTCCATACTCAACATATCGCCACCTTCTACACGCTCTGGCGAATAACGAGTAATAAGCAAATGTTCTTTAACCGTACCACCCTCTTCAGCTACTTTTGAACGGCTCTGCAAAATACCCAAAATACGATCTGAGTCTCGTACTGATGATACTTCTGGGTTTGTCACTACAACGGCTTCATCGGCAAAATAAAGTGCCATAAAGGCACCTTTTTCGATACCGGCTGGCGAATCACACACGATATAGTCGAAACCGTCTGCTTTTAGTTCATTGATAACGCTTTCAACGCCCTCTTTACTTAAGGCTTCTTTATCACGTGTTTGTGAAGCAGGGAGAATGTATAAATTATCAACACGTTTGTCTTTAATTAATGCCTGCTTTAATGTTGACTCACCGTTAATTACATTAACAAAATCATAAACAACACGTCGCTCTACACCCATGATCAGATCAAGATTTCTCAAACCCACATCAAAATCGATAACAGCTGTTTTATGACCTTTTGCGGCTAAACCTGCGGCAAATGCGGCACTTGATGTTGTTTTACCTACGCCACCCTTACCCGATGTGACTACAATTACTTTACTCAACTTAAACTCTCCCAATATTTTTTTGTATTTATCCAATGCTTCTAGCAATAATAATTACAACGCTTCTATAATTAATTTTTCACCTTCGAGTCTAATCATCGCTGGCTTGCCTTTTAGTGTGGTATCGCTCTCATCCAAAAGCTGATAACGCCCTGCAATCGCTATCAACTCAGCCTGTAGCGATTGACAAAAAATACGTGCTGATTCATTACCCCGCGCACCGGCTAACACACGCCCGCGTAACGCACCATAAATATGAATTGAACCATCCGCCATAATCTCAGAACCCGCACTGGTAGGTGCTAACACTGTCATATCTGAATTTGCCGCATAAACTTGTTGACCAGATCGCACAGGGCGATCTACTGTCATTTGGTTTTTCATCTGTGTTACTGGGTTAGCTTGCGGTGCAGGGTTTGTGCTTTCTTGATTTGATTCAATTTTCTTCTCCTCAACAGAGCTTTGTTCTACAGGTTCAGATTTAGTTGTGCTCGGTGCTGCTTGTTGATCGCGCATAATCGCCCAACTGCTATCCCGAATTATTGTATTGGCTGCTGATGGAAAATTACGCACTCCAACAGGAATAAACCCAAGCTCTAACAAGCTCTCTTTTAGAGCAGAAAAATCAAACTCTAAAGCATTACCACTCAACTCTGAACCATCAATAATGATTGGACTTTGCATAAAAAACTGCGGTGCTTCATCCCTTTTTTGCTCAAGCTTCGAACAAATCGCATTCACATCATTGTCTTGAATATGCAAGATGTTGAGCATCGACATTTCACCTTTTAATTGCATCTTTTCTACACTGTCTAGTTATAACAAGTCGAGCATGATACCCGAGATAAATGTATTTATCATCGCCTTTCTTATCGTAAAAGAGAACTTTTAACGCTACAATCTCGAAGTTTTTTGACCCTGTTTTAATATGACGATTTCCACCTTACATCCGCTCTTCCCAAGTAAAGATTCCCAACAAACCAGTTGGGGGCAACTGCACGGTTGTGCGCAAGATTTACTCATTGCCAATACTGCAAAAGAATACAAAGGCTTAGTCGTATTAGTTACGCCAGATTCTCACAGTGCTTACACAGCAGAAGCCAATATCCGCTTCTTTTTAGGTGAATCAGATCAGCAAAAAAACAGCAAGGTCCACATCTTTCCTGATTGGGAAACTTTACCTTATGATGTTTTCTCACCGCATGAAGATTTAATTTCAGATCGCCTTAAAACACTCTATCAGCTCAGCACCTTGCAACAAGGCGTATTAATCGTTCCTGTTTCAACCCTGATGCTACGTTTACCGCCTGTTAACTATATTCGCTCCAATACCTTGATGATAAAGGTTGGCGATAAATTAGAAATTGATTTACTGCGCATTCAATTAGACGAAGCAGGCTATCGCCATACCTCACAGGTGATGGAACACGGCGAGTACAGTACGCGTGGATCATTAATTGATTTATTCCCGATGGGCACGAGCAAGCCTTACCGTATTGACCTTTTTGATACCGACGTTGAAACCATTCGTAGTTTTAACCCCGAAGATCAGCGCACTATTGAAAAGGTAGACCAGATTGAGCTATTGCCCGCGCACGAATTTCCGCTAAACCCCGAAGGCATTGCCCGTTTTAAAGAAAACTATAGCCAACAAATAGCAGGAGATTTATCACGTAGCCAGATTTATGATAATGTCAGCAACGGCACACCACCTGCAGGCATCGAATATTATCTACCGCTGTTTTTTGAAAGCACTGCCACCTTGTTTGATTATCTACCAACAAAAACCTTGTTGATAAATACGGATGGTACGCAAGCCTCTTCCGAAACATTTATCACCACGGTGCATGATCGCTATGAACAACGCCGACATGATATTGAACGCCCTATTCTTGCCCCTGAAATTCTTTACCTAAGCCCTGACCAACTTCAAGAAAATATCGAACAGCTTCGTCGTGTTGACACACACCATTTCAAACAAGAGAGTTACACTCAAAACCAAGGGCATAACTATCCTGTTAGCACCTTGCCTTCATTACTAATCCAAGGAAGATCAGAAAACCCACTGATTTTAATTAAACAGTTTCTAGCAACCTTCACGACAAACAGCGAAGGCAGAATACTCTTTACCGCAGATTCAGCAGGTCGGCGTGAAAACCTTTTAGGACTGCTGCGCGACAATGGCTATTCTCCTACCACCCATGAAAGCTGGCAAACATTTATCGATGCCAAGCCCACAAGCGCGCTAGACATTGCCTTAACCGTCGCGCCAATGGAAAAGGGTTTGTGGATTAAAGGTGATGACACTAATAACAGCAACAACGGCGAATCGCTTGCTATCATTCCTGAAGCCATGCTTTTCGGGCAACAAGTCCAACAAAAACGCCGTAGACAAAAACCCACCCGCGATGCCGATGCAATCATTCGCAACCTTACCGACCTAAGCGAAGGCGACCCTGTTGTACATGAAGAACACGGCGTGGGACGTTTTATGGGGATGCAAAAACTCACCACCGGCGGTATCGAGCAAGAATTCATCAATTTAGAATACGCCAAAGGCTCGAAATTATACGTGCCCGTCACCTCTCTACATTTAATCAGCCGATACACCGGCGCAAGCGCAGAACACGCACCACTGCACACTTTAGGCACAGAACACTGGGACAAAGTCCGTAAGAAAGCAGCACAAAAAGCCCACGATATTGCCGCCGAGTTATTAGAAATTCACGCACGCCGTGCCGCGCAAAAAGGTCATGCTTTCCCGTTTAACGAGTTGGAATACAACGTCTTTGCCGATTCATTTCCGTTTGAAGAAACACCCGATCAAGCCGCCGCTATTGGTACAGTTATCAAAGATATGATCTCCATAAAACCTATGGATCGTGTTACCTGTGGTGACGTAGGTTTTGGCAAGACAGAAGTTGCCATGCGCGCTGCCTTTGTTGCCGCTAATACGGGCAAGCAAGTGGCGATTATCGCGCCAACGACATTACTGGTACAACAACACGCCAAAAACTTTCAAGATCGTTTTGCCGATTGGCCGTTTAAAATATCTTCACTTTCACGTTTTAAAACGCCTAAAGAAACCCGCGAAACATTGGCGAATATGGCATCAGGCAATGTCGATATTGTTATAGGCACACACAAGCTTTTACAAAAAGACATTAAATTTAAAGACCTTGGCTTAGTCGTTATCGATGAAGAGCATAGATTTGGCGTGCGTCACAAAGAGCAACTCAAAAAAATGCGCGCCAATGTCGATATGCTGACGCTTACCGCCACACCGATTCCGCGTACTTTAAATATGTCGCTGGCAGGATTACGAGATTTATCCATTATCGCCACGCCACCTTCACAACGCCACGCTATTAAAACCTTTGTCACCGAATGGGACAAAAGTATGATTCAAGAAGCCTGTGCGCGTGAACTTGCCCGTGGCGGACAGATTTACTTTTTGCATAACGAAGTCAAAACCATTCAAAAAATGGCAGAAGATTTACAAGATATTCTGCCCGACACCAAAATCCGTTTTGCTCACGGACAAATGCCCGAGCGCGAGCTTGAAAGCATCATGAAAGACTTTGCTCAGCAACGCTTTCATATCCTAGTCGCTACCACCATTATCGAAAGTGGCATCGACGTACCCAATGCCAACACCATCATTATTAACCGTGCTGATAAATTAGGGCTGGCACAACTGCACCAAATTCGTGGACGCGTCGGGCGCTCGCATCACAAAGCTTATGCATACTTATTAGTACCCAGCAAAAAAACACTCACAGGTGATGCTAAGAAACGCTTGGAAGCCATTGAATCTTTAGAAGATTTAGGTGTAGGTTTCACCCTAGCCTCACACGATTTAGAAATACGTGGCGCAGGCGAATTATTAGGCGATGACCAAAGCGGACAAATTCAAGAAATTGGATTCAATATGTATAACGACCTGTTAGAGCGCGCCGTAAAAGCACTCAAGTCAGGTCAGCTACCCAGTATGGACTCACAAGAAACAAGAACCTCAGTTGATCTTGGAGTCGTCACTCTGATCCCCGATGATTACCTGCCCGATGTTCACAATCGTTTAATCATGTACAAACGCATCGCCAGCGCAAAAGAAGGTAATGCACTGCGTGAGCTGCGTGTAGAAATGATCGACCGTTTTGGATTATTGCCCGAGGCCGTCAGCAACCTCTTTGAGATCACAAGGCTCAAACAAATTGCCCAGAAACTCGGCATTGTTAAATTAGATATGGGTGAAGAAGGTGGGCGCATTCACTTTAATGAAAAACCCAATATTGACCCTGCAAAAATCTTTGGCTTAGTACAACAGCGCCCGTGGGAATTTAAGATTAAAGGGCAAGATAAGATTCACTTTGAATACGAAGCCATGGAAACACTAGATCAGCGTGTGCAGTGGATTAAGCGCTTCTTTAAAGATATTGAATTAAGCTAAGTAGGGTACTGCATTGAGTACTAAGCCCATTTAGTTTGAAGCTCTCTATGCTCTACCGCACAATCACGTAGATAAAGGTTAATTAAACTTTGATAAGGAATACCTTTATTCTCAGCCATCTCTTTAAAGTAAGAAATTGTTTTTTCATCAATTCTTATTGTAATCTGTTTTTTTAACCGCTTTGCATAGGGGTTTTTAACTGATTTTGAAAAATCGTAATTATTACGCATGACCATAAGCCTCATATTGTTTAATTTCGTTTTTATCAGCTTTTCTAGCTGAAATGATTCGAATAGTATATTCATCAATTTCACAGTGACAAACTGTCAAAACTCTAAAATTTATACACATACCCATTAAGATAAAGCGTTGTTCACCTTCAGAATGCTCTGGGTCTGGCACTAGTCTACCAAGTTCATCAGAAAATACCGTCTTTGCTTCTTCAAAAGAAACACCGTTATGCTTTTTTGATTCGAGATATTTTTCGTTTCATCCCATGTGAAGTCCAAACTGTTCATGCATATAGTATAATTACATTGTAGTTATAATCCAAGATTGAGTGATATTAAGAGAATAGCTAGACTTCATGCTTTTGCGCCACAGACACATAACGCCGTATTAAATAAAATAGTGGGTATCCAATTTGTTGAATCCACCTCCCCCTTTTTTTGACGATTTGTACTAAATATCTCCCGACAAACCTATGTGCTTCTTGCATCTGTTGGGAAACGACCTAATAGATGCACACCCCACGTGGTGGCGATAAGCAACAACGCCCCCACTGCTTGATGCAACACCGCAAAGTTTATGTTTACGCTAGTTAAAACAGTCGCTATACCGAGCAATATCTGAATACCATAAGCGCTGTGGATTGCTGCCGATGCTTTTTTGGATTGTGAACGTATTCGTATCGCTAATGTGATTAGAAAAGCAACCGCTACCCAAGCCCACCAGCGGTGAATGAAGTGGATGGCATAGGGATTATTATTGAGCGTTGTCCAGAGGTCGTTTGTCCAGTCTATGCCTAACGGCATCAGAGAACCATTCATCAAGGGCCAAGAGTTGGAAACATAACCCGCATTGAGCCCTGCTGTATAAGCACCTAATAACAATTGTAAAAACAATATAGCGAAAACTATCAGACCAAAGAAGGTCAGTTTTGAGCGCCTGTTTTGACCGTTAGATAACTGACGAAGATCCAGCGCAGTCCAGACCAATCCAACAATTATAAAAAACGCCATCAATAAATGGGTCGCTAACCGAAAATGGCTAACATCGGTGCGCTCGGTTAAGCCAGAAGTTACCATCCACCAGCCAATCACGCCCTGCATTCCACCTAACACCAGCAGTACAGTAAGTCGCACACCATAACCGTTTGGTATAGCTCGTTTGAATGCAAACCAAGCAAACGGCAGAGCAAATGCAAGACCAATCAATCGCCCTAAAAAGCGGTGAGCCCATTCCCAAAAATAGATGGATTTAAACCCAGTCAAGGTCATACCTGCTGGACCGTTTATCTCCTTGTATTCAGGAATCAGTTTATATTTCTCGAATTCTGATAACCATGCCGCTTCACTCAGTGGTGGTATAGCACCCGTTATCAGCTTCCACTCCGTAATTGAAAGTCCTGATTCTGTCAATCGCGTAATACCACCAACAATAATCATGATGAAAACTAGAAACACGACAAAATAAAGCCAGTTAGAAATGGCAATCGGTTGTTTTATATAACGAATATGATTGTCTATGCTGTTGGTCATGTTAGGCAGGGTGTTATTACAAAGTGCGGAGTATAACAATATAAACTGCGGGTAGAAATAACGGTTGAACAATTTGGGCTAAGGAAAAACGGCTAATAATGTTTTTCAAGAATCAAAAATAAGTAGTCATAAACCTGTAAACGTAGCTATAGCTTTAGGTACTTAACCCACCTCCCAATGCCGTTGAATTAAGCCGTAAGTCATTTTTTTTCTTGCCTGTAGCTTAGTCTATTGTCAGCCCGTCATTGCGGTGAAGACCGCAATCCACGGTTGAAACATCGTCTTATCGTAAATGGATACTGGTCTTCACCAGTATGACGAACGTGGGTTTTCTTAATAATCAAAGCGTTAGAGCTTAATTCAACGGCATTGGGGGGCGGCTACGTAGAAAAGAATAAGAAAAGGATAAAAACTCAAGTTACGAGTGATTATCCCAGCTCAAGCACCGATAAAGTCCTGCTACGAACCTTTTTAAGTAAATCAGCATCATCAATCAACGATTCTTGATACGACGGCACCATTTCTTTGATTTTAGCGTGCCAATCATTCTCAATAGTTTGATCTTTAAAGCAGTTTTCTACTATCTCAATCATAGTTTTAACGGTAATAGATGCGCCAGGTGATGCGCCCAATAATGCGGCTAACGAGCCATCGGCAGAGGTGACGACTTCTGTTCCAAATTCTAATGTACCGCCTTGGTCTTCACACTTTTTAATAATTTGTACGCGTTGACCTGCTGATGCTAATTTCCAATCGTCTTCTTTAGCTTCAGGAAAATAATTTTGCAGTGATGCCACGCGCTCAGAATGACTTTGCATGGATTCACTGATTAAATAACGGGTTAAATCGACATTGCGCAATCCTACCATTGCCATGGGTTTTATATTGTCAAAATTGGTGGATTTAATCAGATCAAAGTTTGATCCGTATTTTAAAAACTTGGTGGTGAAACCTGCGAAGGGTCCAAACAATAAGGCTTTATTGGGGATGCCATCATTGTCATCGGATGAGAGTACGCGTGTATCAAGATGTGGTACAGACATTGGAGGTGCGCCAACTGCTGCTTTGCCGTAAACCTTGGCTAAATGTTGTTCAACAATTTCTGGTTTATCACAGATCAGCCACTGACCACTGACAGGAAAACCCGCGTAGCCATCGCCTTCTGGAATATCGGATTTTTGCAGTAATGGCAGAGCACCACCCCCTACGCCTAAGAAGACAAATTTTGTATTGAGGGTTGTTTTAGCTCCACTTTCACGGTTTTTCATTAATACATTCCACGTGCCGTCATCTTGTTGCTTCAAATCATCAACGTGGGTGTTTAAGCAAAGTTGAAAACCTTTTTGTTTGACTAAGTAGTCGGTCATGCTTTTCGCAATCTGACCAAAATTCACATCGCTACCGTAGGGCATTCGCGTTGCGGCAACTTTTTCTTCGGGGTCACGACCCATCATCACCAAAGGTAACCATTTACGAATCACTTCTGGATCATCCGAAAACTCTAGTGCCGAAAACTGTGGTTGTGCGCTTAATAATTCAAAACGCTTACGCAAAAATTCCACATTATCTTCGCCCCAAACAAAGCTTTGGTGGGGTACGGGATTGATAAACTTACTCGGCTCTGGCAATACGCCCTTTTCAACGAGTGTTGCCCAAAACTGCAAACTGACTTCAAACGCGGCATTGATTTCTAGTGCTTTGCTAATATCAATACTGCCGTCTTCTAATTGTGGTGTGTAATTTAACTCGCAGTAGCCTGCGTGACCTGTGCCTGCGTTGTTTAATACATCGGTACTTTCCATGGCAACTTGGTCTAGTCGCTCTATCATGGTGATTTTAAGTGATGGGTCGAGTTGATTTAATAATGTCCCCAAACAAGTGCTCATCGCCCCTGCCCCGATTAAAACTACGTCTACTGTTTGCTTGCTCATACTGCGTTCCAAAAATTAATACTATTCTCTACCATGATTGTATAAGTAAATAATGCCAAATACTGCATTAGAATTAAATTTCATCCTTAGTATTAAACTTCTAGTTTCTGATCTGTAAAAAAAACCATTTTTCTAGTAATATTCGCACACTTAATTTATTCCACGAGAGATCACCATGGGCAGAGCGTACCAAAACCGTAAAGAATCAATGGCTAAAACATCCGATATGAAGGCGAAGGTTTACAGTAAATACGGGCGTGAAATTTACGTTGTAGCCAAAGCGGGTGGTTTTGACCCTGATGGAAATTTGGCACTACGCAGCTTGATTGATAAGGCAAAGAAAGATCAAGTCCCTGTCCACGTAATCGATAAAGCGATTGATAAAGCAAAAGGCGGTGGCGGTGAAGATTTTGCACCTGCATTGTATGAAGGTTTTGGGCCAAGTGGTTGCATGATATTGGTCGAATGTTTGACTGACAATCCAAACCGTACTTTTGGTGATGTACGCCTCTGTTTTACTAAAAACAAATGTAAATTGGGAACACCGGGCACGGTTAAACATTTATTTGATCATTCGGCTATTTTTGTGTTTAAAGGCGATGATGAAGAGGCTGCACTAGAAGCATTGATGGAAGCGGATGTAGATGTGAGCGACATTGAAAGTGAAGACGGAATGATTACTGTTTTTGCACCAAACACAGAATACGGGAATGCCAAACAAGCCTTGCTAGCTGCCTTTCCCGATTTAGAATTTGAAGTAGATGAAATCCAATACCTTGCGCAAAATACAGCACCACTTAACAGCGATGAAGATAATGAGGTATTTGAAAGTCTTTTAGATGCCTTGAATGATAATGATGATGTTCAGAATATTTATCATTCAGCTGA
>CAZSXI010000021.1:0-1303 GCA_964611045.1 uncultured Cocleimonas sp.
GGTGGCAAAGGAAAAGGCATTAAATCTGAATAAAAATAGCAGTTTCTGATAATAAAACAGATCATAACGCTCTTTTTGAGGTGCTATTACAGAACATGGTCATAGCTACAGGTTAAAACAACGCCGCCTCAGATTCCTTAACTGGAAAAAACTACCGTTCGTTCATGTTCCACTATTTGAATAACGTGAATTACATTCTAATACCTCCAAATGTGCAAAAAAGTAGTGATTTTATAGCTTTGACAGGATGAACCAAAGCAAATTACTATCGTAAACAATTTTGATCGATAGATTATTAAAAGGAATTATAATTCATGAATATGAATGCAAAACTCTCAGTTTCTAGTGTAATACTTGCCGCTGTTTTATCGGGCTGTAGCCAACAACAGGTTATCGGTGGTTCACAGGTTGTTAATGGCTCGTCACAACAAGTCGCTGGAGGCTCTCAAGTTAGTGGTGGTTCACAAGCTGGCTCTCAACAACAAGTTGAAGCTGCAGCTCCCGTTGTTGTTGCTCAGCCTAAAGTGGTTAAACGTGCACCAATACGTGTTTATCGTAAAGCTCCTGTTAAGCGCGTTTATACACAAGATCCTAAGCCGACGCATTCTATCCGTCGTACGGGTTTAGGTCTTCCTGCGGCTAAGCCTGGTCAATGTTTTGCGAAGATTAAAATTAATGCAACTTACAAAACACAATCACGTCATATTCTAGTTTCTAAAGCAACTAACAAACGTGTTTTTGTCCGTGCACCTCAATATCGATTCGTGAATAAAAAAGTTCAGGTTCGTAAAGCATATTACAAAACGCGTACTGTTCCTGCTCAATACCGCACTACCAATAAACGTGTACTGGTTAAGCCTGCATACAACACTTGGAAAAAAGGTCACGGTGCAATTACTCGTATCGACAATATGACCGGCGAAATTATGTGCCGCGTTACAGTACCTGCGGTATACAAAAATGTTTCACAACGTGTATTAGTTCGCCCTGTTCAAAATATTAGGACATTAGTTCCTGCGGTTTATAAAACAGTTAAGCAGAAGAAGTTTATTGCTCCAGCACTTTACAAGACAATTCGTACACCCGCTCGTTATAAAACACAAAACTATCGTGTTAAAACCGGTGGCGCTCGTTATGCATGGCGTGCTGTTCTTTGTAAAACCAATGCGCCTAAAGATTATAAGAAAGCAGCAACTAAGCGTAAACCTGTTGTACGTACAGCCTACAAAAAACAATACAACAACTCATCAAGCATTAGTTACCAAGATTACATGAGAGTGATGAATGCGGGCACGAGCAAGGC
>CAZSXI010000021.1:1403-13864 GCA_964611045.1 uncultured Cocleimonas sp.
GCATTAAAAGCGAAAGGTTTTGACCCTGGAACAATAGACGGCAAAATGGGACCAGGAACTGCGGCAGCACTTAAAGCATTCCAAAGCTCACGTGGTTTACCTATTGGTCAGCTAAGTAAGGATACTTTCCGTGCTTTAGGTCTAATTCGTTAAATAAAAAGCTTCGTCAGTTAAACACTGTTATTCGCAAACAGTTAAAAAGCCTGCATTAATCGCAGGCTTTTTTTTGCCCAAAATACCCGCTTTTTAAGGTACTATAAAAAGATACTTTTAGAAAAACATTAGGATTTATCATGGTAGAAATTTACGAGAAATTAGGTTTATTTTATCTTGGAAAAGATATCGACAAAGACACGCTTGAAGCTACTGAAGCACTCACTCTACTCAAAAATAAAAACTTCACCACCCATGCCACTATTATCGGCATGACGGGCAGCGGAAAAACAGGTTTAGGCGTTGGGATTATTGAAGAAGCTACAATTGATAACATTCCCTCACTCATTATCGATCCAAAAGGTGATATGGGAAATCTCTGTTTAGCTGATTCAACTTTTTTACCAAAGTCATTTGAACCTTGGGTAGCCGATGAAGCTCGCGCTAAAGAAAAAGATGTTGCCAGCTACGCAGAAAAGATCGCTTCAATGTGGAAAAATGGTATCGAGAGCCACCACCAAGATAGCGCACGCGTCGAAAAATTCTCAAAGGTTAAAAAGACCATCTACACCCCCGGCAGTAGCGCAGGCGTTAGCGTAAACGTGCTTAGTTCTCTTGAAGCACCACCTGCTCAAATTTTAGAAGACAGCGACAGCTTTGCCGCATACATCAAAACAACGGTTAGTAGCCTATTGTCATTAATTGGCGTTGAAGCCAATCCTGTTGAATCAAAAGAATACATCTTGCTCGCCCAACTCATCAGTACCTCATGGATGGAAGGCGACGACCTCAGCATTGAAGATTTAATCGGCAGAATTATTAGCCCACCGTTTAAAAAGATTGGTGTGTTACCGCTAGATGCTTTTTACCCGCAGTCAGAGCGTTTTAAATTTGCAACCAAGTTTAATGCCATTATCGCCTCTCCTACTTTTAAAACTTGGCTAGAAGGCGAAAGCATTGATATTCAAAAAATGCTTTATGATGAAAATGGCAAAGCCAAAGTTGCTATATTTTCTATCTCACATTTGAATGATGATGAGCGTATGTTCTTTGTCACTTTGTTACTCAATAAGTTAATCGCTTGGATGCGTCTCCAAAGTGGAACATCCGCTTTGAAAGCCCTGCTTTACATGGACGAGATTTTTGGCTTCTTCCCGCCTGTTAAAAACCCACCCAGCAAAGAGCCAATGCTGTTATTACTCAAGCAAGCACGTGCTTATGGCATAGGTGTTGTTTTGAGCACACAAAACCCTGTGGATCTTGATTACAAAGGCTTGTCCAATATGGGCACATGGTTTATTGGGCGTTTACAAACCTCCCAAGATATTGCCCGTGTAATTGATGGCTTAGGTGGAAAAGTGGGTTCTAGTTTTGATAAAAAAGAAATCAGCGCATTATTGGCTAATCTTAAAAAACGCACCTTCTTCTTAAAAAGTGCGCACCTCGATGATATTCGATTATTCGGCACACGCTGGGTGATGAGTTACCTCAAAGGTCCACTTAAACGTGATGAGATTTCTGCTTTGATGAAAGATCAAAAATCACAACTATCCACGTCAAAGAAAAAGCCCGTTGTGAAGAATGTAAAAGTTGAAGGGTTTGAGAATTACTCAACGCTCGACAATAGCATTCCACAGTATTTTCAAGTCTCTCTTAATGAATCAAAGCAATACACACCCAGCATCATGGCAGAATGTACCCTCAACTTTTTTAATCAGACACGTGGTATCGATGAAGAAGAAAGCTTCTGCCTTTCGTTAGAGTTAGAAAGTAAGTTCCGATCATTAGAATGGGATGATGCAGAAACACTAGACGGTTCTAATAAAGAAAAGAAAAATTGTTTCAATAGACTGCCCAAAAATTCACCTAAAGATGCATATTTTTCCGAAGTCCCCGACATTATTATCGAAGATAAAAAGCTGCGTAAGACCATAACATCATTAAAAGGTTGGCTTTACCACGAACACAAGTTAGAACTATACCGATGTAAATCACCCAAACTTGAATCAAAACCTTATGAGCCATTAAGTGATTTTAAGGTTCGCCTCAGCGATGTCCTTAATGAAGAAAAAGAAGAGGCTATCGAGGTACTACAAGAACGCTATGCAAAAAAAGAAAAGGTTCTTACTGACCGTTTAGAGCGCGCGATGGATAAACTCGAAAAGGAAGAATCAGATACTACCTCATCATTTCTTAATGTTGGCATTACCGTGCTAGGTGCACTCTTTGGAAAATCCCGCGCCTCCATTGGCAGAGCAGGATCTAGAGTTTTAAAAGAACGCGGTGATGTAAACCGCGCAGAAGAACGCGTCGAAAAAGTAAAAGATGATATTGCAGAGCTAGAAGAAGAACTTGAAGATAAAGTTGATGATTTAGCCGAAAAGTTTGATATTGATGAGGTTAAGGTAGAAGAGTTTTCAATCAAACTTAGAAAAACAGATATTGGAGTTAATGATATTGCGGTTGTTTGGAAGGTTGTTTAGCTCCTCTTCCTTGGGGAGAGGGCTGGGGTGAGGGGAAAATCTCAACCAACAACTATTATTCATAGATTCTACCCCCTCCCTAACCCTCCCTCTGCTAGGGAGAGGGGACAATTATCACTGTAGCCAATACTGTGAGTACAAATAACAAACATAAAAAAGGAGCTGAAAATCAGCCCCTTTTTTATTTCTTAAACAATGTTTAAATGCTTACTGTCTATTCCAAGTTTGTGTACGACCTAACAATGCAAAACCAATAAAGCCTCTAATATTTAATTTCTTACCACCATCAACTAAACTCATTTTTGCTTTGTAAATTTTACCATTGCTAGGATCAAGAATTCTCCCACCTGCCCAACCTGCGCCAGCTGGTTTTAAACCCCACATCATGATCATTCCTTTGATTGGCTTACCTTTGTTTGCACCTTTACACTCATCACAAACAGCATTTTGCTTGGTAGGATCCATAAGTTTAACGATGCTACCTCTTAATTCATTTCCTACCTGCGTGATTTTCACAACACTCTTAGCTTTTCCTGTTTCATCATCAATTGTCACCCAATTACCAACAGCTGAGGTCATATCCGCTGAAAAAGCTGGGGTAGATAATATTAAAGAAAAGGCTAAAAGACTAAAAAGATATTTCATGTGGTTCTCCATGGGTTTAATTGATACTTTGATTGATACAAAACAAGCACTTACCGTGTAAATACACCTGTTTAGTGTCTCTAACTATAGAATAGTTTCACTCTATTGCACAACTTTGGTGAGTAAAATGTATTTACTACGATCCACCCCCCCTGTTTTTTACTGTTTTGTAATACAAAACAACCAAAAACAGGGGGGGGTGGACTAATAATTTAATATTTTCAAAATATTAACGAATCTGTAAACCCACACCACTCGCCAGTTTAATGAAATCTGGGAAGGATGTATCAACATTTGCACAGTCGTTGATGGTAATTTCACCGTTTGAGCGCAAACCTGCAATCGAAAATGCCATTGCGATACGATGATCCCCGTGGCTGTCTACTTCACCTGCTGTGAGTTGCCCGCTTTGGATGATAATGCCGTCAGGTGTGGATTTTGCATTGATTCCACAGTGGGTTAAACCATCTGCCATCACTTGTATGCGATCGCTTTCTTTTACGCGTAGTTCTTCTGCACCTGTCAGCACGGTTTCACCTGTTGCACAAGCGGCTGCGACGAATATCACGGGGAATTCATCAATGGCTAGAGGCACAAGTTCTTCAGGAATATTAATACCCTTGAGTTGAGAAGAACGAATGCGAATATCTGCAACAGGTTCGCCACCCACTTCTTTCTCATTTGATAATGTAATGTCCGCACCCATGAGTTTGAGTATGTCAATCACGCCTGTGCGAGTTGGGTTGATGCCGACGTGTTCTAAAGTAAGATCAGAACCTTCTGCAATGCTTGCACCAACCATAAAAAATGCAGCGGATGAAATATCGGCAGGCACGTCAATATCACAAGCGGTAAGTTTTCCACCACCCTGTAAGCTGATGTGATTGCCATTCTCGCCTGTCGTTATTACCTCATAGCCAAAGCCTCGCAGCATACGCTCAGAATGATCGCGGGTAATGCCCGGCTCTGTTGCACTGGTTTTACCGTTCGCGTATAGCCCAGCAAGTAACACAGCAGATTTAACCTGCGCACTGGCAATAGGCATATCGTAATGAATGCCCTTTAAATTACTACCCCCTTTGATTCTTAACGGAGGACGACCGCCCTCTTCTGTACCAATCTCTGCGCCCATGGTTGCTAAGGGTTTTGTGATACGATTCATGGGCCGCGTTGAGAGTGATTTATCACCGATTAAAGTCGTATCAAAATCTTGACCAGCAAGTAAACCTGTCATCAAGCGCATGGCTGTTCCGCTATTGCCCATATCTAAATCATCAGCTGGCACACTTAAACCTTTCATCCCAACACCGTGAATGGTTACTTCTTTGTTATCTGGCCCTTCTATCTCCACACCCATCGCACGAAATGCATTCATCGTAGCGATACAGTCTTCTCCTGTTAAGAATCCTGTGACGTTAGTTATACCTTCCGCTAATGAACCTAGCATGATTGAGCGGTGTGACATGGATTTATCACCGGGCACGCGCAATGTGCCGTTGAGTTTTCCATTCGGGGAAGTTTTGAATTGTATGTTTTTCATATTAATAATTTTGGTTTATTTTGAGTGTAGTTCTTTGAAAGAACAGGCAGTTTATTATATTCACTTTTAATTAATGCTTCTTTTTTCTTTCTACTCCATCCTTGTACTTGTTTTTCTCTGGCATAAGCTTCATCAATTCTTCTAAGCAGACTAATTCTACTGGTAAACGTGTGCTGGTTTATTGTGAGCCTTTACCAAGATGGTGCTGGCATAAACGGGAATCTATATTTCTTGTACTTCCTGTGTAATAGCTACCATCGGAGCATTTTAGGATGTATAGATGGGCGGGCATTAAATTCTCTGGTTGTTATGACTTTAAAATCCGTACCCTTCGACAGGCTCAGGGAACTGCTATTGTAGATCGAAATTATATTATGACAGCATTACCATCGTAGTTCCCTGAGCCTGTCGAAGGGTGCGGCACAAAACAAAAAACTACTAAATATTCCTATCTCGTGTTTTTTTCGCATGGCTAAACAAAGCCGTCATACCTGCTTCATCTTCTGCTTCAATCATCTCACTAAGGTCAAACAGGTCCTGCTGAAAATCATTAAGCGCCGACAATATAGCCTCTTTATTTTCCAAACAAATATCACGCCACATGACAGGGTCACTGGATGCAATGCGGGTAAAACTTTTAAAGCCACCTGCCGCATAATCAAACACAGCATCACCGTATTGAGATTTTGATAAGGTATTCACCAGCGAATATGCAAGCACATGCGGTAAATGGCTAGTTGCCGCGAGCACATCATCGTGCTGCTTATGGTCGAGTATTTCGACTGTTGCACCTGCGGTTTGCCACATTTCTTTTACACGTAAAACAGCGTCTGTACTGGTTTCTGAAGTGGGAGTTAGCACGACTTTATGGTCAATGTACAAATCATCAATCGCTGCATCCACACTGCTTTTTTCTCGCCCTGCGATGGGATGACCTGCTACAAAATTAGGGGATATCTTTCCACTAAAAGCGCCACCAAACGCTTCTGTCGCTGCACGAATCACGCTACCTTTGGCGCTACCAGCATCGGTGATAATGGCATCAGTACTGACATGATCAACAATGCTTTCAAGCACTGGCTTAATCGCGCGCATCGGCACGGCTAACAAAATCATATCAGCATCTTGCACGGCTTCTTTAGGGTCAAGCGTGAAACTATCTATTACGCCTAAATCAACGGCGCGTTGCAAGTGATCTGCGTTACGGCTACAGCCTACTACTTTTTCACAGTAGCCTGCTTTGCGAAGCGCGAGCGCGAGTGAGCCACCAATTAAACCTACGCCAAAGATTGTGAGTTGTTTGATCATGCGCTTTTACTCAACATTCAAAGCATCCAGTACTTTATCTAAGGCATCTAAACATTGTTGATTTTCTTCAACCGTAGAAATGGTGATTCTTAAATGATTAGGTAAGCCATAGTTTCCAATCGGGCGAACAATCACAGCCTCACGCAACAATGCCTCATAAATTGGCATAGCATCCTGTTCAAAATCTATAGTGATGAAATTTCCTACTGTGGGAATATAATCCAAGCCACGGTACTGGCAAGCAGCTCGCCAAAACTTGATGCCTTTTGAATTGATTTCGATACAGCTTTGTAAATGCTCACCATCATTCAAAGCAGCTGTTGCTGCCACTAATGCTGGCGTATTCACATTAAAAGGTTGACGCACACGGTTTAAGCAATCGGCAATTTCTTCACTACAAACGGCATAACCCACACGCAAACCTGCCAGCGCATAAATTTTCGAAAAAGTACGTGTAACAATTAAATTTGGATATTTTGATAGCCACTGTAGCGTGTCTGGATACTCGGCTTCAGTCACATATTCAAAATAGGCTTCATCCACAACTACAATCACATCTTTTGGAGCAGAAGAGATAAAGCTATTTAGCTCATCAGATTTTAACCATGTACCTGTTGGGTTATTAGGGTTAGCAATGAATATCACGCGGGTTTTATCAGTGATGAGTGCTTGCATAGCCTCTAAATCATGCCCGTAAGGATTCTCATCGTGATCTTTCGGCAAAGCTTTTGCTACTTTTGCCGTTGCACCCACTGCTTGTACGCTGATTGGGTAAACAGCAAATGCGTATTCAGAATAAATTGCTTCTCGCCCTTCGCATAAAAAGACGCGGGCAATCATATCCAACACATCATTTGAACCATTACCCAGTGTAATTTGAGCCTGCGCAACCCTTAACTTTTTTGAAAGCTTATCTTTTAAGATAAAACCGCCACCGTCTGGGTATAAATCTAATTGTGGTAATGGGTTTTGTAGAGCATCAACAACCTGAGGGCTTGGCCCCATTGGGTTTTCATTGGATGCAAGTTTTAGTGTATTGGTCACACCTAGCTCGCGCTCAAGCTCTTCGATGGGTTTGCCAGGTAGATAAGGTTGTAAACCCTGAACACCCGAAACTGCGAGCTTTAAAAAATTAGTTGTCATGAGTATTTATACTACCGACTTTGGATAAGAACCAAGAACCCTGATTAGCTCAGCTTCTTCTTTCAATTCTTTTAATGCTTTAGCCACATTCTCTTCTTGAACATGCCCATTGATGTCCATAAAAAAGTAATATTCCCAATTAGCATTACGAGATGGGCGCGATTCGATACGCGTCATATCTAAACCGTTGGCTGCTAGTGGCGCAAGTAAATGATATAAAGCACCTGCACGGTTTTTAGCAGAAATCATTAATGTAGTTTTATCTGCGCCGCTGGGAGGCACATCTTGCTTGCCTATCACTAAAAATCGCGTCGTGTTCTCTTTGCTGTCTTCGATATTTCCTTGTGCAATACTCAAACCATACGTTGTTGCGGCAAGCGCTCCTGCAATCGCAGCAGCATTCTTATCTGCGAGTGCCTGTTTAGCAGCTTCGGTATTACTAGCAACGGGGATGCGCTCAGCGTTAGGTAAGTTATTATCTAACCATTCACGACATTGTGCTAAAGATTGTTGGTGTGAATAAATACGTTCAACACTTTTCCAATCATCCCCTACCACATCAGGGCTAGTCATCAAATTTTGATGGATGCGTAATTTTATTTCACCACTGATTTTCAGCGGTGAATTCATAAAGACATCAAGCGTGTACGAGATTACACCCTCTGTAGAATTTTCAATCGGCACAACACCATAGTCAACCGTGCCATTTTCAACTTCTTTAAAAACTTGACCAATTGAACCCACAGGAACCGTTTCAACGGCTTGCCCGAAATGTTTCTTTGAAGCTTCTTGTGAAAAAGTCCCTTCTGGACCCAAGAATGCGACTTTAATACTTTGCTCTAGTGCTAAACAGGAGGAAATAACCTCACGGTAAATCGCAGTGATTCGTTCGTTCGCCAGCGGACCTTTATTATTTTTAGAAACACGATTAAGAATTTGAGCTTCGCGCTCGGGGCGGTAAAACCAAATATCAGTCTCACCCGCTTCACGTTTTACTTTACCCACCTCTTCTGCACATTCAGCACGCTTAGAAATCAACGCCAACATTTCATCATCGATAGCATCGATACAATCACGAATCTTGAGTAATTTTGTATTTATGTCTTCACTCATTAAATATTCTCTAAGTTTTCAGGCAGATTATTAAGGAGGCTCTGATCAAGGCCCGTTATTTTTAGCTTGCTAAATTACAATCAACTTAATCAGATTCCTTAAGGAAATAATGTCAATAGAAATGAACAACTTTTAACAACAAAAAAAGCTAACAAAGCGGTTGCCATAAACATAATGGTAGGCACTTTTTCTGGACGATCTTTATCGTAAATTCTTGCCTCTTTTGATTTAGCAACTTGTACATCAACTAACTGTCCTACTTCCAAATTTAAAATAGGCGTTTTAGTCTTAAATTGCAGAGTTTTCTCGGCTATTTGATACTCAACAGTTGGTAAGCTTAATTCACCAATATCGGTAATTTTTATGATTTTACCTTTGATAATTTCAGCATTTTTATATTCCAAGATACTGCGCAAAGCCACGATAAATATTAAAAATAACAATATCGTAATTGCCACAAATGCCCAACCAAACAATAGGTTAAATGTTGCATCTGAACTTGTAATCGTTTCCATGTTTTTTCCGCTTATTAAATAGCCCTGAATTATATAATTCTGAGTTTTAGCATGCCCGCTATTTTTGATAACTCAGATTGTGTATTTTCGTCAATTTTAGCCTCTACATCCATCAATGTCACAGCAACATTATCTCTGGAATTATTAACCATGTGAATAATGTTTGCGCCTGCTTTACCTAAAATATGTGAAACCTGTCCAACCATATCTGGGATATTCTCATGAATCATTGATATGCGTGAATCCCCCGCACGGGGTAGATTAATCGCTGGCATATTCACTGAATTGAGGATTGTACCATTTTCTAAGTAGTTTCTAACTTCATTTGCCACCATCATCGCGCAGTTTTCTTCCGCCTCTCCTGTAGAAGCACCCAAGTGAGGAAGTGCAATCACACGATTATGATTATTCAAAAGATCTGAGGGGAAATCACACACATAAGAATAAACCTTACCTGTATCTAGTGCCTTACAAACGTCTTCATCATTCACAATTCCATTACGCGCAAAATTTAGGACAATCACATTGTCCTTCATCTTCTGTAAACTATTTACATTGATTAGGTCTTTTGTAGCTTCAACCAAAGGCACATGAAAAGTAATAAAATCAGACTCTTGCAATAATTGATTAATGTCACTTGCCTTTTCCACATTTGCATCTAACTCCCATGCTTTATCAATAGAAATCAAAGGATCAAAACCGATCACGCGCATCCCTAGTGAAATAGCAGCATTCGCAACTAATACACCAATTGCGCCCAAGCCAACTACTCCGAGCGTTCGCCCTGGCAATTCAAAACCCCCAAAATTCTTTTTGCCTGCTTCAACTTGTTTGGTGATGACATCATCTTCACCTTCAAGATTAATCGCAAAATCTCGTGCCAAAACTAAATTTCGACACGCCATCAACATACCTGCAATTACCAACTCTTTAACCGCATTGGAGTTTGCACCCGGCGCATTAAAAACCACCACGCCAGCATCTGACATTTTATCAAGAGGAATATTATTTACCCCTGCACCTGCTCGCCCTACTGCTTTTAACGATGCCGGGATTTTCATTTCATGCATTTTGAATGAACGCAATAGGATTGCATCGGGGTTTTCTGCTTCATCAGAGACTAAATATTTTGACGCGGGAAATAGGCTTAGACCTTTATCAGATATATTGTTTAGTGTTTGGATAGAGTAAGTCATCTAATTATCCATACTTCTTTTCAAAATCTTGCATCATATTTATGAGTTCATCAACACCTTCTTCTGGCATTGCATTATAAATACTGGCGCGCATACCCCCGACTGAACGATGACCTTTCAATGTTACTAAACCTCTAGCAGATGCTTCTTCTAAGAATGTTCCATCAAGCTCTGAGTTACCTAAGATAAAGGGCACATTCATTATTGAACGACAATCTTTATCCACAGGATTGCTGTAAAAATCAGAAGTATCGATTGCCTCATAAAGCTTAGCTGCCTTACGCGCATTGATTTCACCAACGCTTTCCAAGCCACCCTTCTCTTTAATCCATTTAAAGACTAAACCTGCCAGATACCACGCGTAAGTCGGTGGTGTGTTGTACATTGAATCATTTGAACCGTGAATATCGTAATTCAACATGGCAGGGCAAATATCCATCGCCTGACCCACTAGATCTTCACGAATAATCACGATAGTTAGTCCTGCTGGACCAATGTTCTTTTGTGCACCTGCGTAGATCATGCCGAATTTTGAAACATCTATTGGGCGAGAAAGAATAGTAGATGACATATCCGCAATTAGAGGAAATCACTTGTTTCAGGAATAAACGGAAACTCAACACCTGCAATAGTCTCATTCGGTGTGTAGTGCAGATACGCTGCATCTGGGTTTATATCCCAGCTTTCATACGGGCGAACTGTTGTGAATTTAGTATCTTCTGTGCTTGAAACCACATTCACAGAGCAATAACGATTGGCTTCAGCAATCGCTTTTTTAGACCAAGCACCTGTATTTACATAATCAGCGCTATCTTTTTCACGCAATAAATTCAACGGGATAGCTGCAAATTGTGAACTAGCACCACCCTGTAAAAACAACACTTTATAATTATCAGGAATTGCCATCACTTCACGTAAATCAGCTTCAGCTTCTGCCGCGATAGACATATATTCTTTCCCACGGTGCGACATTTCCATCACCGACATTCCAGAGCCATTCCAATCCAACATCGCTGCTTGGGCTTGTTCTAAAACTTCCTGAGGTATCATCGCTGGACCAGCACTAAAATTGTACTTACGTGTCATTTTTTATTCCTGAAAAATTAAAATGGAGGTTATTTCGAAAAAGATGTTTTACCACGGTGGCAATAAAGATGCATTCAAAATCAATGCTTTTCTTGACCATCAACTATTGGTAGTAATGATTGGGACGAATGAGTAAAAGGTGTTGAAAGGGAAATCCCTTTTTGATTCGATGTTTCTAGCATTAACTGCAATAAGCGTTGGCGCGTTAGCATGAGCTTTTCAACTTCTTTGGTGTAATAATAAAACACCCATTCAATAGCATGATCACCCGTATCATTTAATCCGTATTCGAGGTCATATTGTTCTTCAATTTCAATCGACGCATCATTTTGTGCCGTCGTATAAACTATTTCAAACAAGTCTTTGACCGCATCAGGAGATACATCGTAGCCAATTTTAAATTTGAGGCTTTCTCGTAAACCTTTAGCGGATGCAAATTTTGATAGATTATGAACGGTAAAGTCACGTAACTTAGAGTTTCTAATCATAATACGATGATTATTAACTATATTTAGAATAACCGTATGGAATACCTTAGTCTTATAAACCAAACCATATATTTGCTCACCATCGTTAAATTGAATAACATCCCCTTCTGAGAACATATCGCTATTTAAGATAATCAAACCATGAAAAATATCTGGCGCCCAAATACTGGAAGTAAGTGCGAGGAAAACACCTATAATACCAATCACGCCACCTGCTTCTAATACAGAATCAAAACCCAATAAACGGATAATACTGAGCAAAGCGACCATGCCAATAAAAACGCTACTAAAAATACTTAAAAGACGCGTTTGATAGGTTGAAGAATAACGTTTTTTACCTTGAATTTCCCGCTCTTTTCCATACTGTCGAACTAAAAAAGCGTGCGCCAAATGCATGGCTAAATAAGAAAAATAGATAATCGCTAAGACAGCAAGAATATTGAAACCAAGGCTTTTAGTTTCTAAGTCTTTATCGCCTTGGAAGAAACGGAAGTAACCATAGGCGAGCATTATCAGGAGATTTAACGCTCTAAAAATCATTACTTTACGAGAGAAATTTAAAACTTTTTCAGGGTTAGAATAAACCTGCTTGAGAATTTGTTTGGCAAAGACTAGAAGAAGGATATTTACGCCGATGACGACATATCCTAAGGTATCAAAACGCTCTAACAGGGCAATAAACTGTTCCATATTCTAATTCACCCCTAAAAGAAGTAGAAAATGAATAAAAAAGAGCTTATTTACGGTGTTTTTAAAGTCCACCCCCCCTCTTTTTTGCCGTTTTGTATTTT
>CAZSXI010000022.1:0-8724 GCA_964611045.1 uncultured Cocleimonas sp.
GCATAGAGATCTTTGCACGAGAGGTCTCAATAAATAATACGCAGACTTCTTCTGGATAAAAACACTTTTGACCTTCGCTAATTTCATTTTTATACTCTTTTTTATTGTCTCATTCATAGTGTTTGTGGTGCTAGTTTTACTCATGCGCCAAATCAAGAAAGATGGGCGCTTACCTGCAGAAAAAATGACTACCTTAGTTGCGGTTTTATTTTTGCCTGCTCTGCTGATTTTTGCCTTAGTGTTTAAAGGTATTTCTAATTGGCGCTCTGACATTCAATTTGAGAATAATCGCATTGAAGTTGAGATTTTTGTAAACAGTGCTTACCCACCACTTGTTGATTCTCAGCAACGACTATTGATCACTTTACAAGAAATGCAGGTTCTGCTTAGCGATATTGAAGCACTAGAAATGGAGTTTCCTAGTCATAGCAATCTCATTCAAACAATTAAACAACAATGGCAAACTAGTCAAAATGTTTTATATAAAGTTTATGAGAATACAGATAGAGAAATTCGCCACGCATGGATTTCACATAAAACAATGGATAGCAGTGATGTGCTCGCTAAATTTTCTAAGCAGGCAGTACAGCTAAATTCCAATATAACAAATGCAAAGAAGGTCTATCGATCACAACTACTGGGTGCTCAGGATGGTATCGTCAAGAATTTAGATGCTGCTAGACAGTTATTAGATTCAACCCGCAAACCTCCGAAATCTAAAAAACAAAGAATAAAAAATACTGAAACACTTAAAAATATTCGTCACTTTGATGACCGTACAAAAGCTAAGCTGGTTGATTTCTTAGGTAGAATTGATGGCAGGTTACGCCAAGAGGTTGAAGCCCTTAATGAATTGATTCGCTTGTCAGGTCAGCAAATAGCAAGGGTTAGAGCATTTCTATTAAACAACCAAGATTTAGAGAAACCACTATCAAAAATTATAACTGATTGGAAAACACTTGAGCAAAATAGCTTCGATCGTATGAATCAAATATTGTTTGCTACCGAGGCAGAATTTATCGCATTGAAACTTGGGCTTTCACAGAATAGTCCTGCTATTAAAGCCATGCACAAAAGCTTATTAGTTAATCTCCCTGCTATTGTGGGCAAAGCACAAAAAGAAAGAAAAAGTATCGATCAGAGCTATAATTTCAAAGAATAATTAACTGACTGCTCAACCCCAGTAATTCGCACCTATATGAAAACAATATTTAAAGAATATATTCGCACAACACTGCATTTTCGCTGGTGGTTTTTACTGGTGATGATTGGTGTCTCTTGTGCCACTGTGCTCAGTATTTATGTCCCGGTATTTTATAAAAATATCGCCAATGGTTTTGCTCAACCTTATAGCGCTGAAACCTTTCAAATGATGCTAGATAATTTTTGGATGATCGTACTTTTTTATGCCGGCATCTGGACATCATGGCGCGTGCTTGAAGTAGGTATAATCCCTGTTGATGCAGGCGGTGTAAGGCTTTTAGAAAAGCGCTGTTTTGCGGTGTTAAAACAGCAAAAGTTTAACTTCTTTGAGAATAATTTTTCAGGCAGTCTAATCAAACAAGCCAGCCGATTTTCTCGTGCTTATGAAGTCATCATGGACTGGTTTATCTTCCAGTTTGTGCAAAATATTTTGGGCATCAGCATCGCCTTTATTCTGTTCTACCAACACTACCCTGAATTTGCGTTTTATTTCTTAGCGTGGGTCATTGTATTTGTAACCTGGAGCGTAGGCTTCTCTATTTGGAAACTTAAATACGATAAAGCCGTTGCTGAATACGACTCTAAACTCGGTGGTGCGTATTCTGATGCTATCAGCAATATTTTCATCGTAAAAAGCTTTGCGCTCGAACAACAAGAACAAAGCAATGTTGATGGCAAGGCAGATGATGTTTACGAAAGGAAAAAGATCGCATGGATACTCATGTTTATCTCATTTTCTATTCAAGGCATTATGACGATGGGCATCGAGTTAATACTGGTATTTTTAATGATAGGAAAATGGAAAATTGGCGAATTTAATGTCGGTGAGTTTGTTCTTTTCCAATCCATATTATTAATTTTGGTGCAACGCCTCTGGGAGTTTGGGCGTAACTTTCGTAATTTTTTTACAGCACTGGCAGATGCATCTGAAATGGCAACTGTTTTTGAAAACCATGATATTGAAAAAGACAATCCAAATGCAAAAGCTATAACCATCACAGAAGGCGCTATTCATTTTGATAACATTAACTTTGCCTATTCAGGTAGCGAAACGACCAACAGTTGTTTATTTGAAGATTTTTCACTGAATATAAAAGCGGGTGAGAAGGTAGCTTTGGTCGGCCAATCAGGTTCGGGCAAAACATCACTCACCAAACTACTGTTCCGCTTTTTTGAGCCACAAAAAGGGCGCTTAACTTTCGATGGGCAAAACGCTAAAGATTTCACACTTGAATCATTACGTAATCAAATCTCTCTTGTGCCACAACAGCCAGAATTATTTCACCGCTCTGTGCGTGACAATATTATTTTGGGTGCAGACGTAAGCGATGAAAAAATGCGAGAAGTTGCTAAAAAATCTAAAAGTTTAGACTTTATTGAAAAACTACCTGAGCAATTTGAAACAATGGTTGGCGAGCGCGGCGTTAAATTATCAGGCGGTGAAAAGCAACGCGTTGCGCTCGCTCGTGCCTTTTTGGAAGATGCTCCCATCGTGGTGCTTGATGAAGCCACCAGCGCGCTGGATTCAATCACCGAAAAACAAATCCAAACGGCTATTTTTGAGCTTATCGAAAATAAAACAGCAATCGTGATTGCTCACAGGCTTTCGACCATTTTGCGAATGGATAGAATTATCGTGCTAGAAAATGGCAAAATTATTGAAGAAGGCACGCACCAAGAGTTACTTGATTTAGAAGGTAATTATTCAAAAATGTGGAAGCACCAAAGTGGAGAGTTTTTAAAACAATGAAGATCATAAAAGCACAAATAAAAGATCTGCCCTCCGTGCAGGAGATATTTAAAGAATATCAAGAAAAGCTAAATACGTGTGGTTGCTTTCAAAACTTTGAACTAGAGCTGGATAATCTCCAAAATATTTATGCCTCACCGACTGGCGCAATTTTTTTAGCTTTAGCTACTGACCGTGTGATTGGCTGTGTTGCTTATTGCCCTCATAAAACAATAGAAGCTGCAGAGCTAAAACGCCTTTATGTTCATGATGATTACAAAGGGCAAGGAGTCGGTAAAAAACTATTTATTCATGCGCTGGATGAAGCACAAAAGCAAGGTTATAAATCTATCGTATTAGAAACGATGGATAATATGAAACAAGCAACCTCACTCTATTTACAACATGGGTTTAAATTTATCCCCCCTTTTTCATCAAACACTGATAGCGATGTAAAGTGCTACCGTTATGACTTTCATTAAGATTTATAAACAATAATGAAATCATTCTCAAAAAAAGTCTTAAAGTGGTTCGATCAACACGGGCGTAAAGACTTACCTTGGCAACACGACATAAACCCCTATCGTGTTTGGGTGTCTGAGGTTATGTTGCAACAAACCCAAGTCAAAACTGTTATTCCTTATTTTGAAAAATTCATGCTGTCTTTTCCTGATGTACAAGCACTGGCAAATGCCGATCAAGACACGGTTTTAAAAAACTGGTCAGGTTTAGGTTATTACGCACGCGCTCGCAATATGCACAAAGCCGCGAAGATGGTTTGTGGTGAATTCTCGGGCAAGTTTCCTAATGATTTAGAATCTATGCAGTCATTATCAGGTATTGGGCGTTCGACTGCAGCGGCGATACTGTCAATATCATCCAATCAAAAAGAAGCCATTTTAGATGGCAATGTTAAGCGCGTGCTTAGCCGTGTTTTTGCGGTTGATGGTTGGCCGGGAAAATCCGACGTGCTTAAAAAGCTGTGGGTATTGGCAGAACAGACTGTCCCCGATACTCGCAACGCTGACTACACCCAAGCCATTATGGATTTAGGTGCTACGCTCTGCACGCGTAGTAAACCACGCTGTGATGATTGCCCATTAAAAGCCGATTGCTTAGCGTATCGCCAAGGCAATCAAACAGATTATCCTGGTAAGAAACCAAAAAAAGTGATGCCTGAGAAACATACGGTGATGCTCATTATCAAAAATAAAAACCAAGAAGTATTTATGCAAAAGCGTCCGCCCGTGGGAATTTGGGGCGGGCTTTGGTGCTTTCCACAATTTGAAGGAATCGAACTTGCCGAAGATTGGTTGAGTGAAAATTATAAAATCTCACCCAACACAAACAATCAACTACCAAAACTAAAACACACTTTCAGCCATTTTCATTTACACATTCAACCCTTGATTGTAGAGGTAAAAAACCCAATAAACATTAACAGGAGAAAAAGTGGTGTAATGGAGCATGATGACAGTCTTTGGTATAACATCACTACAGAATTTAACGGCGGGCTTGCTGCCCCCGTGCAAACATTACTTAATATTGTAAAAGGAAAATAAAATGACACGAATGGTGAATTGCATAAAATTAGGCAAAGAGGCAGAAGGCTTAGATAGGCTTACCTACCCTGGTGACTTAGGGCAGAAGATTTTTGATAGCATCTCAAAAGAAGCATGGCAAGGTTGGGTCAATCACCAAACTATGTTGTTGAACGAGTATCGCTTATCTCCAATCAACCCTAAAGACCGTAAGTTTTTAGAAGAAGAGATGGAAAAGTTTCTATTAGGTGACGGACCATCAGATGTTAATAATTTTGTTCCAGAATAGTATTTCTGAATAAAAACAAAGGTAAGCATGCCCACAAACTGGATAACAGCAAAGGTTATTGAAAATAGGAAACTCACCGATCGGCATTATGCGTTGATTATTGAGGCTGAGTTTATGCCGTTTCAAGCAGGACAGTTTGCGCGCTTACAAATTGAGGCCATTGGAGAAAGTGGTGAACTAGAGAAGTTTGCCAACCCCTATTCTCTAATCAATACACCTGATGAAAAGTATGGCGAGGTGTATTTCAATACCGTACCCGATGGCAAGGTCTCAAATGGTTTAGCCGCGCTTAAAGCGGGTGATAGCGTAGAAATAGCCCAGCCTTGCGTGGGATTCTTCGTGCTTTCTCAAATACCTAAAGATGTTAAAAACCTCTGGATGTTATCAACAGGCACAGGTATCGGACCTTATCTTTCTATGCTAAAAACAACAGATGCATGGGAGCGGTTTGAAAACATCATACTTGTTCACGCTGTCCCTCATGCCGATGAGTTGTGTTACTCGGATCTCATTGAGCAGTTCAAAAAAGAGCATCCTGATCAATTTCAGTTTATCCCTGTGGTGAGCCGTGAGAACCACGAAGGCGCATTAAAAGGACGTATCCCTGCCCTTATCGAAGATGGAAGCTTAGAAGCTACTGCAAACATTAAAATAAATATAGAAGATTCCCACATTATGCTTTGTGGTAATAGCGGAATGCTTAAAGATAGCAAAGCGATTTTAAAAGAACGTGGGCTGAATAGGCATTTGAATCATAAGCCGGGTCATGTTTCTGCTGAGCAGTACTTTTAGCTACCAACACCTGAAACTCTCTCTCAATCATACGCTTTAGAATGTTTTTACAAGTCCACCCCCCCTTTTTTATGCCGATTTGTACTACAAATCGGCATAAAAAAGGGGGGGTGGACTTGGGTTTAAGCCATTATTGAGCGTACCCACTGAGTAATTTGCTCTTTATTCATCGCGCCTGATTGTCTAGCGACTTCTTTCCCACCTTTAAAGACAACCATTGTAGGAATACTACGAATTTGGAAGCGTGCTGATGCTTGCTGGGCTGTTTCGGTATTTAATTTAGCTAAGACCGCTGTAGTTTTTAACTCATTTGATGCATCAGCATAGGCAGGTGCCATCATTTTGCAAGGTCCACACCACTCTGCCCAAAAATCTACGACTACGGGAAGTTCGCTTTTAGAAATGAGTTTATTAAAACTTGCATCATTGAGTTTAGCTGGCTTTCCCGTGATTAAATCTTTTTTGCATTTTCCACAATGTGGATTATCTCCAAGCCTTTGCTCTGGCACACGGTTAATACCCTGACAATGCGGGCAAACTATTTGTTTCTTATCTGACATTTTTCATCTCATCTTTATTTCACTATGCTACATTCATTGCGACGAACTCACTAAATTTCAAGTATTCATAACATGACTGCAATTACCGAAAATTAATATTCTCTCAAATCAGGTATTACTCACGCCCGCTGAATTGAAAGCGACACTACCACTTTCTGATGATGCACAAAGTGCTATCACTCACATAAGCGCTAGAGTTTATACCATCTTTTTCATTAATCTCGCGCATAAAAAACAGGCAAAAAAATACCCACAATAAGTGGGTATTTTTATAAAAAGAGAGTATTTAAAGCAGTTTTTCTCGAAGCTCCCTAATTTTACATGATGATTATTCAGCGACGGCAATCTTTAGTTTACCTATTGCATTCGCTTCAATCTGACGGATACGCTCTGCCGATACGCCATATTTTTTAGCTAGCTCTTCAAGCGTTGCCTTCTTGTCTACCAACCAACGGCTTGCAAGAATATCTTTACTACGCTCATCCAAAGTCTCTAATGCATTTCTGAACAAACCTTGTGTATGATCTTGCCAATCTTGCGTTTCTGCCGCTTCTGATGGGTCAACGGTCTCAGATTGTAAATACTGGCTTGGGTAATAAGCCTTCTCGTCATCGTCATTATTAGGCGCATCAAAGCCAATATCTTGACCTGTCATGCGCTTTTCCATTTCCATAACGTCTTTGCTGGTTACGCCTAGATCGTTTGCAATGTCGTTGACTTCCGCCATATTCATCCATGCTAATCTTTTCTTTTTGCTTCTTAGGTTAAAGAAAAGCTTACGCTGTGCTTTGGTTGTCGCAACTTTTACGATCTTCCAATTTTTCAGGATGAATTCGTGAATTTCTGCACGTATCCAATGTACGGCGAATGAAACCAAGCGTACGTTTACAGTAGGGTCAAATCGCTTAACCGCTTTCATCAAACCAACATTACCTTCTTGTACAAGATCAGCCAGAGGGAGACCGTAACCGCTATAGCCACGTGCTACTTTTATCACAAAACGTAAGTTGTGCATGATGAGGTCGCGTGCTGCGTCCATATCATCGTTATCACGTAATTTAACCGCAAGTGCTTGCTCTGCTGATTTCGCTAAAACAGGTATGTTGCGTACAGATTGCATATAGCTATCTAGGCTTCCTGTAAGAACCGGCATTGTTGTCTTGCTTATTGCTAGTGTGTTGGTCATATCTAATCTCCCTATGTACTTAATACTGCTTAAGTGCGTGCTATTTTAGCACTCTTCACCTTAGAGTGCTAATCCCATATAAAGTTCCTGATATTCTGTTAATTTTTAATAAAATTAAAAGCTTAGCAAGTTATCAATTAATGATTTGCCAATAAAAAATATCGCGTAAAATAGTAATACGTAGGAAATTGCTAAAGAGTTGCAAATGCTTTTGAGGCGGCATCGAGCGTTTCATTGATGTCTGCTTCGGTATGCGCGCTAGATAAAAATCCTGCCTCATACGCCGATGGTGCAAGATTGATTCCTGCATTCAACATTTGATGAAAAAAGAGATTAAAGCGATCAACATTACAATTTGAAACTTGCTCGAAGTTTTCAATTTTTTCTTCATCACTAAAGAATAAACCGAACATTCCGCCAACTTGATTGCTGGTCATTGCAATATTATTTTGCTTAGCGCGATCTAACATACCTGATACAAACATTTCTGTTTTAGCTGTTAAATCTTCATAAAAGCCATCACGAGAAATAATTTCTAGCATTTTTAAGCCTGCGGTCATTGCTAATGGATTGCCCGATAGCGTACCTGCTTGATAAACAGGGCCAAGTGGCGATAATTTTTCCATTACATCTCTACGACCACCAAATGCCGCCGCTGGCATGCCAGCACCGATGATTTTACCTAATGTGGTTAAATCTGGTTTGATGTTATAAACCGATTGCGCGCCACCTAATGCGACACGAAAGCCTGTCATGACTTCATCTAAAATCAATAACGCGCCTGACTCATCACAAACCTCACGCAAAGTTTCTAAAAATCCTGTCGTGGGCGGAATACAGTTCATATTACCCGCAACTGGCTCTACGATAATACAAGCGATGCTATCGCCCTGCTTTGTAAATAAATCGCGCACTTGCTGTGGATTATTATAATCAAGTGTAATCGTGTGCTTGGCTAAATCTTCAGGCACACCCGGCGAGCTTGGCTCACCAAAGGTCAACATTCCTGAACCTGCTTTCACTAGCAATGAATCACCATGCCCGTGGTAGCCACCTTCAAACTTTACAATATCATCACGACCTGTAAAACCACGCGCTAAACGAATCGCTGACATAGTTGCCTCAGTACCTGAGCTCACCATGCGTACCATTTCAATTGATGGCATTAGCTCGCAGATTTTTTGCGACATGGTCACTTCAATTTCTGTCGGTGCGCCGTAGCTCAAGCCTCTGTCGGCTGCTTCTTTAACCGATGCAATCACCTCTGGATTAGCATGACCTGCAATCATTGGTCCCCATGAGCCAACGTAGTCGATATATTTATTACCATCTACATCGTAGAGGTATGCGCCCTCTGCTCGCTCGATGAATAATGGTGTGCCACCGACGCTTTTGAATGCACGCACCGGTGAATTTACGCCACC
>CAZSXI010000022.1:8824-13704 GCA_964611045.1 uncultured Cocleimonas sp.
AGTCCACCCCCCCTCTTTTTTGCTGTTTTGTATTTGATATTACGTTAATTTAGTCGTCATTACTCCCTGCAGGGCTTGTGTAACGGTCATTTAAGGTTTGTACAAAATCATCTATATCACTACGAATACCATCCATTCTTGTACGAACTTTGCTATTCCATCCTACGGGGTTCTTTCTAAAGATACTGCGCCACCAACGTGTGTTTTTTCTAAATGCGGTGGAAATATTGCCATAAGGCTCGTCTGTACTTAGTTTTTTAGCAACACCATTAACCAATTTACTTCGAATTAATTGATGAAGTAGATAAGCAAACAAAGCCATTGCCCCGATTGCTATCAATCCTAAGACTTTGTTCTGTTGCAGCGTTTCTAACCAAGGTGGATTAAAGCTAAGACCTTGCCAATACCCTGCCATTACCGATAGTGATAACAAGCCTACAATTAATGGTATAAAAACAACTAAATCCGTGATGATGACACGACGCTTCCATCGCTTCATCGCCATTTGAATTTGCGGTACAGCTTGTTGCTCTATTTGGTTTGAAAGTGATTCCATGCTACCGATGATGCGATAGACGCGTTCGATATTTATATCTTCCATACGTTTTGTGATTTCTGCGTAATCATTATTACGTTTACTCACATAGCGATCCCAAACAGATTTATTCTCAACAGGTACGGCTAAATCCTCATTAAAGATCACATAGAACCGACCTGAACTAAGCCCACTTTGCACTAAAGACTTTTGCCACGCTGCAACAATATCTTCCATATTATCATCTTGAGCAGAGGTATCTATTTGGTTAAGAATAAATAAGAATTTGCTACTGTCATTGCGCTTTTGTGACCCTTTTACTAAATGCTCAAGCGTATCTTGCATTGCACCGGGTTCTGGGTGTCTTGCATCAAATAAAACTAACACTAAATCTGATAAATCAATGATGTGATCAGTAATTTTCAGCGTAGCTTTACGTTGCTCATCTGCATCAAAGCCTGGGGAATCTATAAGAATTTTCCCACGTAACTGCTCGCTAGGTGCTGCTTTCATTTGCAAATAGTTATCTATACGAGAACCTTCACCCTGCGTTACATTTTCAATATCTTCGCTGATTTGATAGAAAGGAAAACGTGGATCACCGTCTAAGGCAATACCGGGTAAAGTTCGTACTTCAGAGTCACTACTGTAGGTCATCACGGTAAAGCGATCATCAACTGCTTGGTTTCCTGTATTTTGCACATCCAAACCAAGATAGGAGTTTATAAAACTAGATTTACCCGCTGAAAAAGTCCCTAAGACTGAAACTAATGGCCACCATGATATTTGTGTTGCATAAGAGGCATCAACATCTAACAAACCCATTTTTTGGGACACACCATCTAGCTGTCGATAACGATCTACAACAGATACGAGTATGGGGTTTTCTCTTTCGAGGTGTTCCTGCAAGCGTTCTAAACGATTTTGCATTCTAGTAGCAGGGTTCATGCGGAAGCCTCTTTATGTATAGTCTATGTATCTCAAATAAAATTTATTCACTCTAGAAGAGTAAACTACTTTAATTTAATGATGCCGTTCCAATCGATGCTGGACTCAATGAATCAACCACTGAACCTTGTACGCCATCAATGGCTTGTGGTTGAATTTGTGGCTGCGGGGCAGGAGAAATATCCAAAGGCATAGGGATATAATTTGGCATAGGTACTTGCATTGGCGCATTCATTCCACCAAATGCAGGCTGTTGATATTGTTGTGGTTGATAACCTTGTTGCTGATACTCTTGATACACAGGAGGAGAAAATTGTGAGCGAGGAAGTGGGGCTTGTGAGCCTTGGAATGGCATACTCTGGCTATCTTTCCATGGCAAGAAACTATTCATAAAGCTTAAAGGAGTAGAAATATTCTTATTCATACTCCAAAAATCACGTTGCATATTATTAGTTGAAGCAGCCATGTCGTAAATTGCGGGCTTCATCCCTGCCATACTATCTGACATACTACTTGTTGTATCTGTCATCTTTCCAATATCGATAGTTAGATGATCAATATTGCCCGTCATTGAATCCATATTTTTTTCTATTGAGCGGCTCATATGCACAAAGGTATCAGCCATTCTTCCCACATCCGATGTAAGCGAATAAATCAGATAAAAGCCAAAGGCTGATAGTATAAAAAAAGCAACCATTGCAGGGTACACCAACATTTTCATACGTTTTGTTGTTGAATCTGCCTTCTTCTCAAATTCTTGGAGCTCACTTTCTAGCTCAAGAATATAATCTCGATGTAATTCACTCTTTGCCATATTTATACCTTAAATATTCTTTATTTCGACTTCTCTGATTGCATTTTCTGATAAATCTCAGCGGCTCTATCAGGGTAAAACAAACCAATAAATCCAATCATGTTTTCCACTCTTTCAGTACCGCCACTCTCTATCATTGGTATCGCTATCTCTGAATAAAGTTCAGCTGCCTTTTTCGGATAACCTTGTCTCCAATAAACATTACCTAGCTCACCTTTATGTTCAAGCACTTTAGGCTCTTTTTCAATGAGTTTATTATAAATCTCAGCGGCTTCATCTAAGCCATTATTCCAATAAGCCTCTCTTGCCATTAACAACATTTCTTCATTTGTCGCCTGACCAAGATCAGTTGTTGCTGTACTCTTGGTCGATACTGAATCATCTGGCTTAGAAACCTTATCCAACTCTGATTTCAACGGTGGTATTACAGCTTTTGTAGTCACCGATGCATTCAAGTCTGCTGTTTTTTTTGTTTCACCACTATCGATAACTTTTATTGTCTTTTCTTTTGCAGCTGTATCAATTGATGCTTTCTCTTCCGCACTACTAACAACAGTTTTCACCGCATTAGAAGGTGAGGCTATAGAGATATCAGAGCTTAGTTCTTCCTCTTTATCTCCTGATCCAAAGATCAATAATATTGCCACTACACTGAGTGCTACCCACGTTGCAATTATAGAGTGACCCAACAACCATCTAACAATATACATTAATATCTCCTTTCTTACATAAACTTTAGTGTTAAACAGAATGCCTATTTAATATAAAACCTGACCCAACTCTTCTACTTCTGCTGCTGCTTTTGACTTAGGGTCCATTTCAAAGACTGCCATGCCTTCACTAAACGAGCGTCTATAAGCTGTTCTCTGATAGAGTCTTGGCTCTAACATTGTTATTCCATCTAACCCATCTAATGCCTCAAAAGCATCTTCGGTTTCACGAACAGCTATATGCGTATCCGAACGATTCATAAAACCTAGAACTTCTGGTTTTGCGCCGCTTTTTCTTACATTAGCAATAAGTTTTAAAAAACGTTGAGTCGACCAAACATCAGCTTGGCTCGGAGCCACAGGTATTAAAATACGGTCTGCTCTTTGAATCGCGGCATTCATTGCTTCGCCATCTGAAAGACCAATATCGACAATAACTTCGGTATGTTTTCCTTCGCTACCTAACTGACTAACAAAGTGTTGAGGCTCCAATGCAGGAACATAGCCATCTTCGGCTCTAATTTCCAAGGCATCAGTTATTGTAGCCTGAGGATCTAAATCATAAATCGACACATGTACATTACGTCTGGAGGCTATCCATATGGATAAATTAAATGCCACCGTACTTTTCCCTGTTCCACCTTTTAAATTGCCAACAACCGTTATCATTATTTATTACCCTTCTGCATTGGAGCATTCTTACTCCCTGTTGATTCTTTTTGTATAGTTATATTTGGAGCATTGCTTGGTGGCATAGGAGCCCCCCAATAGTTTGACGGTGGCATAATATTCCCATTAAACATTGGCATCTGTGGCGGCGACATATTTGATGGCATCATAGGCACTGGTACGTAGATATACTGTTGCACAGGGTAATTATTATTCCAACCTATATTTGGCACTCCCATAACTGCTTGGTTCTTCTGAATTGCATTATTTGAATAAGAATTTGACCCTCGTTTAGCAACATTTCCTCCCTGCGCCCAAATAGGGATATCTGTCGTTTTCATCTCAGGTTGTTTAGTTATATTTATTGGCTCAATAGGTGCTGGAGCAATAATAGCTTTTAATTTTGGCATCATTGCTTGCTTAGGGGATTGACCAGACGGAGAAGCTGGTTCTATTTTTTTATCAATCTGAGGCGACTGAGGCGCTATTGATAACACCGTAGGGCTTAATGGTTTATTCAAATCAGTTTTTGGTGCTACAGCTTTCTGTGGTAATGAAGGTGCTATTTTAAAATGTAAAGACTTTGCACGTAGCTCTGGGGTTTTTACCAAACTAATGGGCGCTTTCGGTGCAGCAGGGGCTAATAAATATTTTTGAGCAGCAATAACATTCTCATTGAGAAAAGGTCCCGGAGGAGGCGCAAGTGGAATATTATTAACACCACTTATAAAAGCTTCACTTACCGCCTCATTCGCTTGTTTTTCAACCACTGATAGTTTCTTAGGCATTCCATCAGATTGCTTAGTAGAAACCGTATCTTCCGCGCCGGCTTTAATTTTTTGTTTATCATCTGCAACACCATTTCCTGTTAACACAATCATTCCCGAAGCAATAACTGTAGCTACAACAACTGTCAGTGTACCTTGTAAAATACTCATTATTTATTATCCCGCTATATATCTTTCTTTAGACGAATGCCTCTACGCCTAGGTCTAATCGCCTTTGCCTGACTTTTTGCCTCATCCACTACTGGCTTGGCTGCTGCCTTTGGCTTAGCTGCTGCCTTTGGCTTAGTTGTTACTTTTGGTTTCGATATAGATTTAGAGTCTGTCAGTGATTCCGCCTTAGAGGGCCCAGATTCAACCTTGCTCTTCCTAGGTTTTCTTGGCGATGGAACCCATTCATCATCATCTTTCTTAGTTTT
>CAZSXI010000023.1:0-13496 GCA_964611045.1 uncultured Cocleimonas sp.
TATGTATTTGTCCGCGATGAGAACTTACCTGATGGCTGGGATAGAGATATAATTATTGACAAGATCAATCAAAAAGGCATCCCTTGTTTTTCTGGTTCTTGCTCTGAAATTTATAAAGAGAAAGCTTTTGATGGGACGGGTTTTCGACCTGCAATAGATTTTCCTATTGCGAAAAATCTGGGAGAAACTAGCTTGATGTTTTTAGTACACCCAACATTGACTCAAGAAGAAATAGTTAGAACCTGCGATGCTATTACTGCGGTATTTAGTAGTCTATCTACTCAAGTAAAATCAGCCCATCTTCCTCATACTGACTAAACTTAGAATCTCGCGAGATGAGAGTGGTGTTATTTTTTATACTGTGCCAGATGAGCAATCTATCAAAAGGGTCTTTATGGTGTCTTAGTGGTAATTGATAGAGTGTTGATGTTGTTTGTGAGTCTATATCAATTATTTTAAAGTTACTTTCTTTTGCTGCTAAATAAATATCTTCTGGCGTTAAGCCTCCTAAGTCTAATTTACCTAATCTAACTTTAAGTGATATTTCCCAAAAGTTAATATTGCTAACTTGAACTTCATCTGCTTCAGCATAGGTTTACAGAATACTCTTTGATAGCTTTTCAGGATATTTAAAAACCTACCATCATGCTATTTACGATAATATAGACTTGTTTTATACATAAGCATACCTGTGTATTTATCAGATGGTGGGCTATAATACCAAGCCCACCCCCCTTGTTTTTTGATCATTTGTACGTGATTTGGGGCTATTTCACCTTTAACCCTAATCCCCAGATAGAAAACACAACGATAGCACAAGTATTTGATTCCACAGAACATCCTAAAAATATTCGATTAACCTACGGGTGAAACGGATATTTTTTGAATATCCTGTGAAACCAAATACTTACACTCTCATTCGTGTTTCTATCTGGGGGATTAGGGTCAAGTCTTGCAATCAAGCATTCAGCTACAGAGGGTGGTACTTTAACCCGTGCCATAGGACTACTGCGACGGGATGAATGTCCTTCCCTATGGTTAGCAAGTTAGAATTGGGAATGTACAAAATTGATGTAAAGATTAGAGTGAAGAAAGTTGGTAGATTATAGTGATCGTAGATATCTTGCCAAGTCAATTTCATCAACTAACTTTTGAGCGACTTGTATAATTATTTTACCAATCTCTGCGGTGTCATATTCCAATTCTATTCCATTGATTCGTAGACAGATATCCATTGAACGAAATGCAGTCCTTTTATTAGCGTCGTTAAAAACATGACCAACTGCTATTACCGTGGCGTAATTTGCAGCAAGATCAAATTCATCATTTATCAATCCGTACTGTATACGATTTTCTATTCGAGCAATAACAAAGTGTAGTGACTTATCACCCGCTAAACCTTGTAACTCATGGGTATTTATAACATATTCATGAATAAGAAAAACGTCGTCCGCCTCAAGTAGTTTCATTGCTATTTATCTTTCAGATAGTCAAGAATGGGTTGAACCTGTTCTTTTGAGCTGTCCAAAGCTTCGCGTAGTTGCTGTTTGCTAACAGTTTCTAAATCAACCTGAGTGACTGCAGCTAACGGAACAAAATAACCAACTACTTTATTTCGGTTTAAAACTGCTACTGGTGAATCACCAGCATTAGAAAGAACTTTAGCGGGGTCTCGTAGCTCTGTTAAAGAGACTGTTTTACTCGTTAATATGTGTTCCATAAATAATGCCTTGATGTTTAATTGTCACGTAAGTGTATATTTAACTGTATACAATAACAAGGCAGAGTTAGTCGTTAATTAAGGATTGAAGTATATGGGAAGTTGTTTTTCAATCAGAGTATCAAACGTCAACTAACTTGACTGGTTCGCAAAGGCTTGCAGAATACTCTTTGAGAGCTTTTCAGGCTCTAATAAAGTCCATATAAGAATATGTGTATCTATAATGAATTTCATAAACCTAATAACTCATCCTCTGTTATTTCGAAGCCATCCTTTATTTCATATTTTGTTTTATTATTTGCCTTATTTTGCAATAGCCCAAGTTTGATTTTAGGTATATTTTTTGCGTATGTTTCGTAAGGTATGATAACAGCTACTTTTTTATGCTTGCGCCCATACTGGATGATATATTCTTCTTTTTCATCTTGAATGTGTTTAATGATTTCGGAAAACCTTGCCTTAAGCTCCGCAATTTGTATTGTTTGCATAAATTATCCCTCTAAGTTTCTCGACTCAACAGAACCAATGATATACAAAAAGAACAAGTTGTAAATCTGGGTGTCGTTCAAAGAAAGCAACCACTAGTTTCCATTTACGATATGCGATATGCGATGCCCCAAGCATGGATTGCGGCCTTTGCCACAATGACGGACTGGCAATAAACTACACTAAGAGATACATCGGCTTATCGCTTAATTCTCAGCATTGAGGTGGTGATAAGTATATCCCATCCACCCCAAGTCGAGAAAAAGGTAATTACATACTCATACAAAACAAGCAAAAACGGGGGGGGGTGTGCTATATTTTATATGCTCACCCCCCTACTTTTTGGCGTTTTTGTATCAATCTAACTTTAAATATTATTAAAATATGCTATCCGACATAAGAAAAAAATTACTGAGTAAACCTCGTTCTCAAAAGCGCCTCTTACTGCTTGTTCTTGATGCTTTATTAATCCCTCTTATTATCTGGACGGCTTATTCACTGCGATTAAATGATCCTTTCATACCCAAAGGGGGTGAATGGTTTATCTTCCCTCTTGCTATTGTTTTAGCGATGCCTATTTTTATGCGCATGGGCTTATATCGTGCCGTTTTAAAATATTTTCGTAGTCAGGCCATTGCCTCGATTATTGTTGCCACCTTATTTTTTGCTATTGCTTGGGTTGGTGCGGTTAGCCTTTTAGGTTTATCCTCTATCCCTGTTTCTGTAGCCTTAATCGTGTGGCTAGGCACGTTTACTTTAATCACTATTACTCGTTTAACTGCTCAACGCTGGCTATATGGCGATAAACGAGTCGCTAGTTGCAAGCGAGTTTTAATCTATGGCGCGGGTGATGCAGGGACGCAACTTGCTACTGTTTTAAAGACAGATCCTTTATATTTTGTAGCTGGTTTTATTGATGATGATGCTAGCTTAAAAGGCTGGAATATTTTGGGCTTAAATGTTTATTCGCCTTCGCAAATTAACAGTCTTATCAATAAGAAATCTGTTAACGAGATTATTTTGGCTATACCTTCTGCCAGCCAGAAAAAGCGACAACAGATATTAACCGAACTTGAGCCTTTAAATATTAATGTCCGGAGCATTCCTGCTTTTGCTGATTTAGCCAGCGGTAAGTTGAAAGCATCAGATATTAAAGATATTGATATTGATGATCTATTAGGTAGAGATGTAATTGAACCTGTTAGCACTTTGCTACCTGCTAATATTCGTGGCAAAGTTGTCATGGTGACAGGGGCTGGTGGCTCGATTGGCTCTGAGCTTTGTAGGCAGATTATCGGTTTATCGCCTGTAAAACTGATTTTACTCGATCAAAGTGAGTTTGCTCTCTATCAAATTGAACAAGAGCTAGAAGAGCAAATTAGAAAGAATGGCTACTCTGTCCTCCTAAATAAAGTCCTTGGCTCCATTACCAACCCCATACTACTTAGCCGTCTCTTTGAACATAAAAACGTGCAGACTATTTACCATGCGGCTGCTTATAAGCATGTGCCTTTGGTTGAAGAAAATCCTGTAGCAGGTTTAAGTAATAATGTTTATGGTACTCAGCTATTAGCTGAGCATGCGCTTGAGGGCAATGTAGAAACCTTCATTTTAATCTCGACAGATAAAGCTGTTCGACCAACGAATGTCATGGGCTGTTCTAAACGTATTGCAGAAATGGTATTACAAGCACTTGCTGAGAAAGAAGATTGTAACACCACCTTTTCAATGGTCCGTTTTGGCAATGTGCTGGGTTCATCGGGTTCGGTTGTGCCTAAATTTAGACAACAGATTCGTGAAGGTGGGCCTATTACTGTTACCCACAAAGAGATTACTCGCTACTTCATGTCTATTCCTGAGGCAGTGCAGTTAGTTATTCAGGCAGGCGCTATGGCAAAAGGTGGCGAGGTATTTGTGTTAGATATGGGTAAGTCTGTAAAAATTACCGATATGGCTAAAAAGATGATCAAGCTTGCTGGGCTAAGAATCAAAGATGAAAAGCACCCTGATGGCGATATTGAGATTGAATACACAGGTTTGCGCCCAGGTGAAAAATTATACGAAGAATTATTGATTGGCGATAACGTGAGTGGCACTCAGCATAAAAGAATTATGCAGGCTAGTGAGGTGCATATTGAACAAGAGTCATTACAAAATCATTTGGATTCGCTACAACATGCTATGAGCACTTCTAAGTCTGATAAAATCAAGAAGGAGTTGACGCATTTTGTTGATGGCTATACTCCTTGGATTAGTTTTAAAGATACTAAGAAAAAAGAGGTCCAGAAAAAGGTTGTGTCGATACGGTAGAAAAACTCAAAGCCTTCAAATTGAATAAATATGATATATTTACTGGATAATTAGAAACTGGATTTAGAAAATGACCTTAGCTTATCAAGAGTTTTATACAGCTGATGATTATTCGCTATGGGAAGGTGAGTGGGAACTTATAGGGGGCATGCCTTACGCCATGTCGCCTTCTCCGTCTGTAACACACCAAGCACTTAGCACCAATCTTGTAACCTCTTTAAAGAATAGTCTTGATACTCAACCCAATATAAAACAATGTGATGATTGTATTGTACTCATGGAAACTGATTGGCAAATATCTAATGATACTGTTGTAAGGCCCGATGTAATGGTTGTTTGCCAAGCCATTGGAGAAAAAGTATTAGTAACGCCTAGCTTAATTGCTGAAGTTGTCTCTAACTCTAGCACTAAAAGAGATGAGTTAATGAAATTTGAGTTGTACCAACAAGAAGGGGTTCTGTACTATGTTCTTGTTTACCCAGATAAGCGATTAGCTAAAGCGTACATTAATAGAGACGGATATTTTACAAAATTTGGGGATTACTCTAGTGAAGCGGTAGAATTTGATAATACTGGATGTGTTTTATCGCTCAATTTTGATTCAATTTGGCGTAAATAGATAGCCACGCTAAATACGTTTATTGGGCTTCGCAAGCTCAGCACCAACCTACATAGGACTTTGCTTAGGTGCCATTAAGTTAACTCCTTCAAACCACTACAGGCTTATCAAAGCATGGATTAGATTCCTCTTAATCTAATGATAATAACCCACCCATTCCTATTTTATGATGTTTTGTACAACTGATACTTTGTATTTTCATCCATTAAGCATTAAAATCCCGTTGCTACTCTCACTTATACCTTGAGCTTTATAATTCTATGAAAAAAATATTATTTTCTCTTTTAATACTCTCATCTTTGGTTTTTCTTAGTGCTTGTTCGATGGCTCCTGGCGTGCCGGGGTTTAACATCTCATCGTCACGATATGCTAAACCCCAAAAAGAGGGTGTGGATTATAAATTAATTGTAATAAACGCATCAACAATTAAAAATCAAAAACCATTTGACTATTCTACTTATATAACCAATAAGAAAGGACGTTATAAGGCGCTAACATCATTGTCGACAGGTTCATCAAATAACTCATCTGGCTCTTACACTCAACCTAAGCGAGCATATAGTGGCGCAATATCAGGACACAATGGTAAAAGTAACTTTGCAGGAGTCACTTCGAGTGACAATAAAGCCAATTATCAATATCGTATTGGTAAAAAAGATATTCTTAGCATTACCGTATGGGATCACCCCGAATTAACCATCCCTAGTGAGGATGCAGCTGCTGCTGGGCATATTGTTGATAACGATGGTCGTTTTTACTTTCCATACGCGGGTAAAATCTATGCTTCTGGCAAAACTACTGGAGAAGTGCGTGACAACTTAGAGAAAAAATTAGCAACATTTATTACTAATCCTCAAATTAGTGTTCGTGTTGCGCTGTTTCGTAGCCAAAAAGCTTATATTTCTGGTGCGGTGCTAAAACCTACAACTTTGAATATTAACGATGTACCAACAACAGTACGTGATGCAATTTCTAAAAGTGGCGGAGTTACATCTGATTTGTTTACAGGTTTTGCTTCGCTGACCCGAGGCAAACAAAAAATCTCTATAGATTTAAACCGTATGCTTAAACATAACGATAATCGCCAAAACTTTTTGCTTAAAAATGGAGATCGCCTACATATTGTCGGCAAAGATAGATTGGCTGAAGAGATACGCAAAGAGAATATTTTAAACCCTATTCGACTTCAATTTGAATTAACGAAAGAACGCTCTATCGCCCGATTAAAAAAGCAACTTGAACGAGAATTAAAATCTGAACAAGCAAAAGTTTTTGTTATGGGCGAAGTTAACAAACCTGGCTCTGTGCGCTATCAAGTTGAAGACGGCATGACTTTAGCAGAAGCCATTAATGATTCTGGAAGCTTTAGAGAAGAAACAGTCAACCCAAAAGGTATTTTTGTTGTTCGCCAAGAAAATACAAACGACACAATACCGACTGTATACCAATTACCTTTAGCTTCGGTACAATCCATGTTGCTTGCTGAGCAATTTACAATACGACCTAGAGATATTGTTTATGTTACCGCCACCCCATCAATACGTTGGAATAGAGTGCTTGCGCAATTAATACCATCACTGACTCTGGTTAATACTTTTAGTAATTTATCAAGATAGGTTTCATACTGAATTTAATACTATGTTTAATAATGTAATGATGGTTTGTATTGGCAATATTTGCCGAAGCCCTATCGCCGAAGTTTATCTTAAGCACCACCAACCCCAATTGAATGTTTTTTCATCAGGGCTTGGTGCGCTTGTGGGTAAACCAGCCGACCCTAAATCTATAGAGCTTATGACTGCTAAAGAAATAGATTTAACACAGCACTGCGCTCAACAAATTAACTCTGTTCTCGTTTCAAATGCAGACTTGATTTTGACTATGGAACAAAGACACATTGATTCCATCCAGTCTAAATTCCCTGAAGCTCGCGGCAAGGTTCACTTGATTTGCAAATGGGATAATAATCAAGAAATCCCCGACCCTTACAAAAAAGACTCAAAAGCCTTTGCCTCTGCCTCTGCTTTAATAGAATTTGGACTAGATGCTTGGCAGAAAAAACTTTGGAAGTAACATTTAATCTCAATCTCTCCTTCATCAGGCTTCAATCTGCTTAACTAGAAATCAAAATATTATGAATGACCAAGTAAAAACTAATATCGTACAAAACGATGATGATGAAATAGATCTGCTAGAACTCTTTCACACCTTGCTAGATGGTAAATGGCTAATTATTTCAATCAGCATTTTATCATTGGCACTTGCATTTATTTACGGATTTGGCCAACAGCCTACATTTAAAGCGGATGCTTTATTACAGGTTGAAACACAAAACAAAGGGATTCCAGGGCTTGAGGACATTGCAGGGCTTGGTGGTGATGATGCTTCGGTAGGAACGGAATTAGAAATCATAAAATCAAGGAAAATTTTAGGCCAGGCCGTTAACGAATTAAAACTCGATATAACGGCTCACCCTAAAAGAATCCCACTATTAGGGACTTTTTATAGAAATTTATTCAATTCAGACTCTCTCGACAAGCCTTTTGGTCTTTTTGGCAGTTATGCTTGGGGCAATGAAAATATTCAAATCAATCGCCTAGAGGTAAAAAAAGAATTATTAAATACACCTCTCACGCTAGTTAGTATGAGCGAAGGGCAATTCAAACTTTTACATAACGACAAGCTGTTATTAGCAGGAAAAGTTGGCAAGTTCGTATCTTCGAAAGATAATGCGATAAGCATCAATGTTTCACAGCTAATTGCTCAAGAAGGGACTGAATTTACATTAATTAAGTGGTCCTCATTACGAGCGATTCAAGCACTAAAAAAGAACATTAAGGCATCTGAAAAAGGCAAAAAGACGGGGATTATTAATTTAGTTTTAGAGGGCAAAGATAAGCAACTCATCGTTGAAACGTTGGATCATATTTCTAATACTTATCTTCAACAAAATAAATCTCGAGGCTCTGAAGAAGCCAGCAATGCTTTAAAATTTCTTAATGAACAAATAAAACCCATTAAAGAAAGGACAGATGTAGCCGAAGCGAATATTAAAAAGTATCGTACCAGCAATCAAACAGCAGATATGTCAATGGAAACGCAAGCTATACTCTCTGTTGTTGCAAATATTGATACTGAACTACAAAGAATATCTTTAAAAAGAGATGAGCTAGCTCAGTTATATACGCCAAATCATCCTACTTTTCAGGCAATCAATTCTCAAGAAAAGAACCTAATTAAGAGAAAAGAACAGACCTTATCTAAAATATCTGAACTCCCAGAAACTCAACAAGAACTCCTTAAACTAGAAAGGGATTACAAAGTATCCAACCTCATTTACACTGATCTCCTGAATAATATTCAAGAGTTTAAAATTGCCAAAGCGAGTAGTGTTGGTAATGTATATATTCTTGATTATGCAGTGGTTCATGACAAGCCAATTAAGCCTAAAAAGGCGATGATTTTAGCCCTTGGCGGATTGCTAGGCGCAATGTTAGGCGTGCTTATTGTATTCCTTCGTAAAGCACTCCATCAAACCGTAAATAACCCTGAAAAGCTGGAAGAAACAACGGGAATACCTGTCTATGCTACTGTTCCTTTTACTAAGGATGTAAACGAAACCAAAGGCTTCAAAAAACACAAGCAACAAAAGTCATTATTAGCACTTGAAAAGCCCCATGATCCTGCGATTGAAAGTTTAAGAAGCTTAAGAACTAGCTTGCACTTTGCTTTATTAGAAGCAAAAAACAATATTGTAATGATTACAGGCTCTGCACCTAATATCGGAAAAACGTTTTTATCTTCAAATTTTGCAGCCGTAGTTGCTTCTAGTGAACAGCGGGTTTTATTAATTGATGCTGATATGCGTAAAGGTTATTTACATCATTTAATGAATCAAAATGTCACACCAGGCTTATCAGATTTAATTAGTGATACAGCGACACTAGAAGAAGTAATCCATACCATTCAGATTGGCGACAACACCTTGGATATTATTACGCGAGGTCAAACGCCACCGAACCCCTCAGAGTTGTTGATGCACAGTAATTTTGAAATATTACTCAATAAGTTATCTAATGATTATGATTTAATCCTTATTGATACCCCACCTGTATTGGCGGTGACCGACCCTACAATTATTGGCAAGCATTCTGGTGTTGTATTTATGGTAGTTCGCTCTGATCAACAGTCAATGAAAGAGATCGAACACGCTGTGACTCGACTCTCACATATGGGGATAGAGACAAAAGGTTTTATTTTTAACGCTTATGTTGCACCAAAAAGTGGACGTGGAGAATACGCCTATCATTCCTATTATGGGGACTATAAGTCTGACTGAATTTAAATTACGGGAAATAATATCTTAGAAAAGTAGTATAACTACCTGTTAATTTACAACAGGGAGGGACATGGTAGCAAGTAAGCGCAGCTATACACCAAACAAAAGGTGGAACGCTGTACGGAGTTTATCAATTAAAATGTATAGCTATATCCTACAGAGATACCCAGATCATTATCCCTCTTCTTTCCGATCTCTTTTTCAGACGTAAACTGAAGACCTAAGTTTAGTTTTGATCGTTTGTTTAGCTTTTTATCCAAACTCACGCCTACCGCTGACCACTTTTTACCGTTTGTTCCTGCTATTGGGTTTATATCAATACCATCCAAATTAAGTTTTGCGTGTTTAGCCCAGCCACGCCAAAAATCACCGTTGTTGCGTGATAGCATTGCACCAACGCTGATGATTTGACTGTCCGAATCTATGCCATGCCCCATTGATAGACCTTGGTGACGGTAACCATCGGTGTAAGTACCATGGTTATATATTATGTTATTTCTAGCCCTTCCCTTAAAGCTGGCAGCACTTGTATCAGTTGCTTCAACATATGTGCGCCATGAACCCATTTTAGACAAACCTGATACCGAGCCACCGACAAGAAATGTTTCGTCGCCAAGGGCAAGAGAACCATCAACTCTATCTTCCCCAATATACTGACCATAAAGAGAGTATTTATTTTTACTTGAAATTGGCAAGTTCCACCTCGCATCAAGCCCAGCGATTTGATTACCATTTACAGTTCCTAAACTTCCATTCTGTTTATCCACTCTTATACTTGCAAGGGTTTTCAAAAAATTCTTAAAACTATTATCTTGCCCATCCCCCCCCCACTGTATAGTACGGTGCAGACCTACTTCAAGAGACTTAAAAGGCTTAAACGTAAAGCGCGTTCCTATTAACTTTGCGTTTGGAATACCTCTATCAGACTCCAACTGCCCAACAAACATATGCAATTTATTAGGCCCTAACCAGTGCAACCATTTATTTTCAAAAGCCTTAGAGCTAATATTTTCTACTGATAAGCTAGGAATTGGCCTTGCGTTATTTGACAAGATCAAAGACCCATCCCAACTTGGACCCCACCACCTTGATTGCTTGCCTACTGTAAACTTCCAATTACCCAATGAGCTAGCAATATAAGATTCATCAAGGCGAAAATTTTGATCACTCTGGTGGTCTGACTTTTCAGCTACGGTTGCTTTAAGCCTCACATCAACTAATGCATTCCCCCAATCTCCATCATAAGAAACAGACGCTTTCTCTCTACCTTCTCCTGAAAAATCCCTAATTAAAAGCTTCTTAGACCGCGCCTTTACTTCTAACTTGACCCCAGAGCCATAATCTTCTTCTGCAAGACGACGATTAATATTTGCAAGTACACTCATTAACTCAGGTTGCAAGTTTTTATTATTCGTTGATTCTTCTAGGCTCCTATAAATATCCTTTGAAACAAGTGGCCATGTTGTTATCGGCGCATCAAGCACTCCGGCATCAGACAACATTTGTAATTCATGTCTTAGCTTCATATCACCAGCATCTAACCAAGGGTTCGCCTTTGCACTTGATGAAATAATTAATACCGATACAACGCCTAAAGCACAATATTGCTTGAGCTTAATTTTGATACTCATATGAAACCTAATTTTAATGAAGGGGGATAGAAATGATTAAAGAGGATTCTAATAAGTTTTTAGTGCTATATCAACAGACTGCTGAAGAGAGTCTAAACGCTCTGAAATATAAGCATCATCACTACTTGATGAGCCTTCTGCATTAATAAGCTCATGAGCAATATTCAACGCCACCATGACCGCTATTTTTTCTGAGCCTAATGCTTTGCCACTCTCACGCATTGTTTTCATATCTGCACTCACACGCCGCGCTGATGCCAATAAGGATTCATGCTCTCCTTCTGGGCATGAAACTTTATATTCTTTATCTGCGATTCTTACTGTGACTGGAATTGAATTCTCACTCATTCTTATGTGCTCCTTATTACTGCGCCCATTAGCTAAAAATTATGACGCTTTATCCATGGCTTTTAGTCTATTAACCATTGCTTCTACTTGTCCGCGCACTTTATCATTTTTTAATTGTAACGCTGAGCGCTCCTGCAAGAGCTCCTGATTACTTCCTTTATAGGTGTTATTTTCTTCTGAAAGTTTTTTACATAAAGACACTAATTCTGTAACTGTAGCTTCTAGCTTTTCAACTTGCGTATACACTGACGATTTTGATGGTTCAACTGACTGACTATTCATTATTAAATAATACCTGTCACAAATGAAATATAGAGGACTTATGATTATACGAAAAATATCAGACAATCACAAAGACTCAAGAAAAGAAAATAAATTAATGAGGGTATAAATATATTAACGACCAAATATCAAACAAACATAAGTATAAATACTTAGTGTTTCAAGCAAATAATTACCCCTATAAGGATACCCTAATATACTGATTTAAAAGAATTAAAATAAATCTGACAAAACTTGAATTATGGTCTTTACTCTGTGTAAGATGCATCCGTGTGCTTATCCGAAATTGCAAAAACTGTATTGTTTTTATCAAAATAAGGATGAGCAACAATCTTAACCCCCCCTACAAAAATTAAAGAGGTATACCATGAGAAAGAGTTTATTATTAGGACTTGCGACTGCTGCTATTTTTAGCACAACAGCACAAGCTGGCACGTTAGATGATGTTAAAAAAGCCGGTGTTTTAAAGTGTGGCGTTAGTACAGGTCTTGGTGGTTTCTCATCTGCTGATGAAAAAGGTAACTGGAAAGGCTTAGACGTAGATGTATGTCGCGCCGTTGCAGCTGCTGTACTTGGCGATGCTACAAAAGTTAAATACAACCCACTAACAGCGAAAGAGCGTTTTACTGCACTTCAGTCTGGCGAGATCGATATCCTTTCACGTAACACTACTTGGACTTTGACTCGTGACGGGTCTCTAGGTCTTAACTTTGCTGGTGTTAACTACTACGACGGTCAAGGCTTCATGGTTACTAAAGCATTGGGTGTTGATAGTGCACTTAAGCTAGACGGCGCTGCAGTATGTATCCAAGCGGGTACTACAACTGAGCTTAACCTTGCTGATTACTTTAAAGCTAACAACATGAAGTACAAAGCGATCACGTTTGACACGTCTGACCAGACAATCAAAGGGTTTGAAGCTGGTCGTTGTGACATGCTAACGTCTGACCAATCTCAACTTTACTCGCTACGCATCAAACTTGCTAAGCCTGACACTGCGATTGTACTACCAGAAGTTATCTCTAAAGAGCCACTAGGCCCTGTTGTTCGTCAAGGTGACGACCAATGGTTCAACATCGTTCGTTGGTCTTTAAACGCGATGATTAATGCTGAAGAGTTGGGCTTAACGTCTAAGAACATCAAAGAAATGAAAGACAGCAAGGATCCTGCTATCGGACGTATGATGGGCGGACAAGGCGAGAAACTTGGTCTTGATGACAACTGGTCTGCAAATATCATTGAACAGGTTGGTAACTACGGCGAAAGTTTCGAAAGAAACGTAGGTAGTGGCTCTCCACTTAAGATCGGTCGTGGTCTTAATGCTCTATGGAGCAAAGGCGGCATCATGTACGCACCACCTATTCGTTAATAGGCTGAAAGACAAAAAGAGTCTGCAAATTGCAGGCTCTTTTTTTGTCTCTAAATTAGTGATTTTGTTTTTTGTGTTTAATATTAATAAAATTCCTAATTTAGAAGCATTCTTTACATTCAGTTTCTAGTTTTCATTTACTCACTAACATGGCTTCAAATCTATGAGCGACCCTCGACAAAATAGTAGTGAACTACCCAGCAAACCGCCTATTTGGAATGACCCCAAATACCGCGCGATGTTTTTTCAGATACTTTTAATATCAGCACTTGCCTATTTCTTCTATAGCATTATCCAAAACACATTAGATAATATGACGGCACGCGGTGTTTCCACAGGTTTTGGTTTTATGTCGGAGCCAGCGGGTTTCGACATTTTACAGACACTGATTC
>CAZSXI010000024.1:0-11512 GCA_964611045.1 uncultured Cocleimonas sp.
ATAACACTTATAGAAAATAGTGCATGCAACAGAATATACAACTGCCAACCTCTTGGTAGTCCTAATTCACTTAGTTGCTTTGATATATTTGCAATAGTCACGGTATGGTAATTATCTTACTCAGTTATTTTTATTTACAAACAATCTGAATGATATGTTCAGACTGTTAAAACGGTTTTGAAAGTTTTCAAAAATATTATTTTTATAATTAATTTATCTCAAAACATATCCTCAATATTTTATAATAATTTTTAATATAAAAGTTAGTTTTCAGATGAAGTGTCATATACTTCAAAACACTCTAAAATATTCTACGAAGCTCTTCTTTAAGTTTTTCACGCAAAATTTCTTCTGCGCTTTTTTCTGTATTACGTGGTTGTTGGGTTGGAGTAGGTTCTACGGGGGCTGAACGCGTATTATTTGGTGAGATTGTAAAGGTTTGCATGGTTGTTTTTCCTGTCGTGATATTGACGCGCTCACTGCCTGATAGCCCCTGATAATTTACTGCAATGGTATGAGGGGCTGCGGGTAAATCAAATTGTCCAAAGGTCACATTATTGGCTCTGGCAACAACTTGTCCACGTGCATTTGTGACAGTAAGGTTTCCTTTTAGTGGGCGACCTGCATTATCAACTATTCGACTTCTTAAAAACCCTTTTTGAGGGGCTACTTTTACTGTTTGAAAATCATTCGCACTAAAGTTAAGCCGGGTCGTTTCACCTTGAAGAACTTGTATGGTTTGTTTGCGACGTTGTCCATTTAAAATAGCAGTAACGATGTAAACACCCGTGTCTAATTTAAAATTACCCGAAGGCACACTGGTGAGCTCTACAATTTTCTTTCCTTTTCTATTTGCGATAATAAAGTGAGTTCTTTTAGCGGGCTGCATCGTAACATTCAAGAGTCCATTAGGAATTGCAGTGGGCTTTGTTATCGACTTGGGTGGTGCTGATACAGGGATAGGAGTATTGGCTTGTTTGTTATTTGTGGCAGATGCTGGAATATCGCGTTGTAGTGAAAAGACTTCAGTAATTGCTTGATTGGCCGATATTTGAATAGTCCTAACAATATTCTTACGGTTCTTTGCTCTCACGGTAATTTTGTATTTGCCAGGCTCAAGATTAAATTCAGCAGAGTTAACATAAATCTTTTTAGCTAGGTGTTTGCCTGCAGGAGTTTGGATGTAAAAATTAGAATTTATCGGTTTTTGATCAACACCGTTACGAGCAAATAGTTTTAAAATGCTTTGAGTCGGCTTCTCAAGTTCATTCTCTGTTTCATCAGGATTACTTATATCATTATTTACTTCACCAACACCTGAGTTTTTCACATTATCACTAATCTGTACGGTTTCTGATGTTGCTGTATCCCCAACAGGCGTATCAATACGAAATATTTGATTGGTAACTTGTCCTGCAACAACAGTAATATTCTTACTGGATTCGCCCTGTGAGTCTGTCACCTTAACTTTGTAATCACCTTCAGCAAGTGCAATTTCTGTTTGTGAAACGGCTGTTAATGCTTGTATGGCTTTACCATTCTTAGTTGTGATTTCAATATTTGCGCGAACAGGTTTATTAGAGCGAATATCAATTATCCTTACTCGTATTTTGCCTTGTGTAAAGGATTCTTGAAGCTTGAAAACTTCGTCGGCAGACTCCCCAGGCTCAACCACTACGGTACGGAAATCGCTGTTATTTCCGCTCTTTACGGTAACTTTATAACTGCCAGATTTTAGTTTGAATAAAGAGTTTGTTACGTTTTGGCGTGAGGCTACCGTTTCGCCATTTTCTTTTTGAATAATGAAATTGGCTTTCATCGCTTGATTGGTTTTAGCGCTGATCGCTGATACTTGTAATACGCCAATTGTAGTTGCTGGCTCCAGTTCAAAGATCGCATCACTTAGCTTATGAGCACTTATGGTAATGGTTTTAGTGCTTTTAACGGGTAATGTCCCACGTGTTGTATCGTTTGAGTTTACCAAGGTAGAGACAACGCTATAAGTGCCTGCGGGCAATCGATAAGAGGCGCTACTGGTATTATTACTTTCTGCAACCTTGGTGTTTTTATTGTCAAAGACAACATAGTTAACCATTAAATTTTCTTTATTTTCGGGGTTGATGGCACTGAGTTTCAAGATGCCATACTTTATGGCTTCTGCTTGTTTTTCTCCTTCAAGAATAGGTTGAAAAGAGTCGGGTTTTTGTGTGGTGGGTTCTGATATTTCTGTTTTTGCTTCGGTAGTTTCAGCTGTTTCGGTAGTTGAAGGCGCTTGAGAAGTAATATTAATCTCTGGGGCTTTTACTTCATCTGAGGCTATTGTAGATGCTGTTTGGGCTTTGTTTGGAGAATTATCATCGACTTTATTTTTTTCAAGCATACTCATTGAACCAATGATGGCGAGTATCAAAACGATACCCATGATTATGCCTTTTAATAATTGTCCTACCCCGCTTGAACCACTCATGAAAAATCCTTTTCGAAATAATTCCTTATGAGAGCAATAATACAGTAAAACAGTTCAATTTTTCACTTGAAATAATCAGTAAAGTGACTTGAAAAAAAAACCTTAGCCCATACCTTTTTGCAATCGAAACTTATAAACACAGGATTCATCATGGCAAACGCTAAAACTAAGCAGAAATCTTCTTCAAAAAAAGAAAACATGGAGTTTCAAACCGAAGTTAACCAACTGTTGCAGTTGATGATTCACTCACTCTATTCAAATAAAGAAATATTCGTGCGTGAGTTAATCTCAAATGCTTCAGATGCTTGTGACAAGCTACGCTTTGAAGCGATTTCAAATGATGCATTGTACGAAGGTGACTCTGAATTACGTATAGAAGTAGAGTTTGATGAAGAGGCCAATACCGTAACATTACGCGATAACGGCATCGGTATGAATCGCGAAGAAGTGGTCGAAAACATTGGTACTATCGCAAAATCTGGCACCAAAGAGTTTTTGTCAAAAATGACAGGTGACGCTGCTAAGGATTCAAATTTGATTGGTCAATTTGGTGTTGGCTTTTACTCATCATTCATCGTTGCAGACAAAGTGACATTAATCACGCGTCGCGCAGGTGATAAAGCGAATCAAGGCGTCATTTGGGAATCTGATGGTCAAAATGGTTTTACATTAGAAGAGACAAAGAAAGACACACACGGAACAGAAGTTACACTTCACCTCAAAGAGGAAGAAAAAGAATTTGCCAATGGCTGGCGTTTACGCAGTGTGATTTCCACTTATTCTGATCATATCCCATTACCCGTTAAAATGCTTAAGGCAGATGAGGAGGGGAAACTCACAGAAGAGTGGGAAGTGGTTAACAAAGCTAATGCGCTTTGGACAGAGCCTAAAAGTAGCCTTAAAGATGAAGATTACCAAGAGTTCTATAAACACATATCACATGATTGGGAGAATCCACTTGCGTGGAGTCACAACCATGTTGAAGGTAATCTTGAATATAAATCACTCTTGTATATACCTGCAAAAGCACAATTTGATTTGTGGGAGCCTGAACAGAAAAATGGCATTAAGTTATACGTGCAGCGTGTCTTTATTATGGATGACACCAAAAACCTGATGCCGAATTACTTACGTTTTGTGCGTGGTGTGATTGATTCTAATGATCTGCCTTTAAATGTCTCTCGTGAGATTTTGCAGAGTAATAAAACTGTTGATTCTATGCGTAAAGCCTCCGTCAAAAAGGTGTTGGGTCTACTTGATAAAATGTCGAAAAATGAAAAGGAAGCGTACCAAAAGTTTTGGAATGAATTCGGCAAGGTGATAAAAGAAGGACCGAGTGAAGACTTTGCGAATAAAGAGCAGATTGCTAAGCTACTACGTTTCTCATCGACTGAACCTGATACGGAAGAGCAAACGGTAACGCTAGAAGATTATGTTTCTCGTATGAAAGATGAGCAGGAAGAAATCTACTACATCACCGCAGATTCATTTACAGCGGCAAAGAACAGCCCGCATTTAGAAGTGTTCCGCAAAAAAGGCATCGAAGTATTGTTGTTGAGCGACCGTGTAGATGAATGGTTGACTCAAGGTTTACAGGAGTTTGATGGTAAAAAATTACAGTCAGTGGCAAAAGGCGAACTAGACCTTGGCAAGTTCGAGAGCGAAGAAGACAAGAAAGAACAAGAGCAGGCAGAAGAGAAAGCAGGTAGCGTTATCAAGCATCTTAAAGAGGTATTAGGTGATAAAGTTGAAGACGTGCGTGTATCACATCGTTTAACCAGCTCACCATCCTGTATCGTGCTTAACGAGCAAGATATGGCTTTGTATATGCAAAACTTGATGAAGCAAGCAGGGCATGACATGCCAGAGAGTAAGCCTGTGTTAGAAATCAACCCGACGCATCCATTAATCGAGCGTATGGAAGCTGAAACAGATGATGAGCAGTTCTCTGATTGGGCGGATATATTATTTGACCAAGCATTACTTGCAGAAGGAGCACAGTTGGAAGATCCAGCAGGGTTTGTGAGTAAATTGAATAAGCTGATGCTTAAAATGTCTTAGGAATTGATCTACGAAGATAAACTCTGATACAAAAGTAGCAAAATGAAAGGGGGTATGTTTTTATAATGGCATACCTCCTTTTTTTATGCTTAAGGGCATCTCTAAAAACAATGATGTTTAGACAATTTTATATATCCACCCCCCCTGTTTTTTGCCGATTTGTACTAAAAATACAGCCTTTAAAGGCTTGCTACAAGTCATGAACCTGTATTCTGAAGCTTATAATTGCTTAATGCAGGCTGATATTTCTATAAAGCGAGCCTGTGTCGATAAACTTTATAGAAATTGGAATGATTCCAAGCTGAATAGTGATGATTTTGATCTCCAAAAAATCGAAATACCAGGACGTCCTGAAAAACCTGAGCTAATTCCTGCTTCACAATTAAAACAACGCAAACTAGGTTCAGAGTTAGGGCGAGCAACCTTAATTCATGCCATTGCACACATCGAATTTAATGCAATTAACTTGGCATTAGATGCGGTTTATCGTTTTCGTGAGTTGCCGGATGATTATTATACGGATTGGCTTAAAGTTGCATCCGAAGAGGCTTACCATTTTTCATTATTAAGCAATCGGCTTGAAGAAATGGGTTATCGCTATGGTGATTTTCCCGCACATAATGGCTTGTGGGAAATGGTCTTAAAAACAGATCACGATGTCATGATAAGAATGGCACTCGTGCCACGCGTGTTAGAGGCGCGGGGGCTGGATGTTACACCCGGTATGATGGAACGTTTGAAAAAAGTTGGTGATTATAAGACTGTTGAAATTCTAAAAATAATATTACGAGATGAAATAGGGCACGTCGCAATTGGGTCAAATTGGTTTAAGCACTGTTGTAATTTACGCGGGCTAGTCCCAGAAAAAACTTTTAGAGAACTTCTAGTTGAATATATGGGGGGCTCACTGCGTGGACCTTTTTATATGGAAGGGCGTTTACAAGCGGGGTTCACACAAGAGGAAATGGATGATTTAGTGGCTATGTTATAGGTGAGTTACAGAGATATAGGAACACCTTTCATCCATAAAATAAAACCCTGTAGGTAATATCTAGAGAAAACTTACAAAAAACAAGGTAAGATATACACGGTTTTTGGGGATCTATAAATTAATCAGAGATAATAGTATGCGACCTGCAAGAGTCATTCTGAATGCAAAATCACCACTGATCAATACACCCGCATGGCTAGCTTTGCTGGATCACTTTAAGCGTGTAGAGAAAACCCATATGGTTGATCTTTTTGATGAAGATCCCAAGCGGTTTGAACGCTATTCCATTGAATTCAACGATATACTTTTGGATTATTCCAAAAATCGCATTACGGATGAAACATTAAAACTATTATTTGATCTTGCCAAACAGGCAGGCGTGGAAGAATGGCGTGACCGCATGTTTAGCGGTGATAAAATTAACAATACTGAAGGGCGCGCAGTTCTTCATACCGCCTTACGCAATCGTTCGGGTAAACCTGTTTTTGTCGATGACGAAAATATCATGCCATTGGTAGATGCCGAACTTGAAAAAATGCGTGTCTTTGCGCGTAAAATTCGCAGTGGTCAATGGATTGGCTATGCAGGCTTGCCGATTACTAATGTGGTTAATATCGGTATTGGTGGTTCTGACCTAGGGCCAAATATGGTCTGCCGAGCCTTAGCGCCGTATTCGCACAATAATATTCGTGTGCACTTTGTTTCGAATGTTGACGGTGCGCATATTGATCATATGCTGAAATACTTACGCCCTGAAACGACGCTTTTTATTGTGGCTTCAAAAACTTTTACTACTCAAGAGACTCTAACTAACGCAAACACGGCTAAACAATGGTTTTTAGATGGCGCGGGGCGCGTTACTGAAGATGATATTGAAAAGCACTTTGTGGCTGTTTCGACTAATGAGGAAGCAGTGAAAAACTTTGGTATTGACCCTGCCAATATGTTCCGTTTTTGGGATTGGGTCGGTGGTCGTTATTCGCTCTGGTCTTCGGTTGGCTTAGCCAGTGCTATCTATGTGGGTATGGATAATTTTATCGAAATGCTCGAAGGCGCACATGAAATGGATAATCATTTTCAAACGGCTCCTTTAGAAGAAAATATTCCTGTAATACTAGGCATGTTAGGTGTTTGGTATGGTAATTTTTTCGATGCTGAATCCAGTGCAATATTACCCTATGATCATAGTTTACGTATGTTACCTGCTTATCTTGAGCAGGCTGATATGGAGAGTAACGGTAAATCGGTAGATCGTGAGGGTCGACAAACGACTTATTCGACAGGAAAAATTATCTGGGGTGCTGAGGGTATCAACGGACAGCATGCGTTTTACCAGCTTTTGCATCAAGGCACACGTTTAATTCCAACAGATTTTATTGCCTCGGTACAATCAAACTCAGAACATCAGAATCATTGTGATATTTTGGCTTCAAATTTTTTAGCACAAACCGAAGCTTTAATGCGTGGTCGTAACATAGAAAAAACACGAGAACAATTAGGTCAGGCTGGAATAGAATTACACAAAGCCGAAAAGCGTTTACCGCACATGGTTTTTGAAGGAAATCAACCGAGTAATTCCATCGTCATTAAGAAATTAACACCACGTGCTTTAGGCTCATTGCTGGCGATGTATGAGCATAAGATTTTTGTGCAAGGTATCATTTGGAATCTTAATTCTTATGATCAGTGGGGCGTGGAGCTGGGCAAGAAGCTCACCAATAATATTTTAGAAGAGCTTAAGTCAGGTGAGAATCATCATGAACATGATAGTTCTACAAAAGGCTTGTTGGATTGGTTTAGAAAGAGCCGAGTAGAAAATTAATTGGTGTTTGAGTGCGGAGGAAATTCGCAAAAGATAAAAAATTGCGCTTTCTTTTTAAATAGGATTTTTCGGGAGTGACAGTAATTTCTACCAAGTAATCCTACTTAAAACACCACTTTTACCAATAGCATAAATACTTCTACCATTCACTTCCGGTTCAACAGCATAACCTGCAGGATCACCTTGATTTCTGGCTACAAACAAACCAGTTTTAGTACTGACCCAATGTAAGTTTCCTTTTTTGTCACCTATAACAAGTAGCGAATCTCCTGCTAATGCTGGAAGTGTTGGCTCGTAGCGTTCAAGATCATCCATTTTCCAAACTGGCCCGCCAGTTTGAGGGTTTATTCGCCAAATATTGCCTTTGTCATCACTTGAATATAGCCCCTGAGAATTTGCATTTACGCCAGTTGACGTTGAAAAGGAGTTTGACCAAGCAGAGGTACCGGTTGTTAAATTAATGCCACGCATATTACCATGTAGTGATGCACCAAATAGTGCGCTGCCCAGTGATATGAGTTTTCCATCAACATCAATAATCCGATCAAGTTCTGTTGTGCCGCGTGCTTCTGCTAAAGTAACTTCCCATGCTTTTTCGCCACCTTGCAATTGATAAGCAGCGACTTTACCATTATCAAAACCCGCCACAACTAAAGGTCCAACAAGAATAGGAACGCTTGCGCCGTGAAGCGTTAAAGCAGGTGATGTTTGAGACTGTTGCCAGATTAGCTCCCCAGTGTTTGATGATAAGCCATGTAACTTGCCATCAATGGTACGAAAAGCTACTCGACCATTTTTACTGGGTGATATGGATTGTATTTCACTACTTAAGCGTTCAATCCATTGAATTTTACCCGTTTTAGCATCCAATGAAATTGCATTACCATTGTTTGTGCCAATAAAAACCTGTGAGTTATTTACATTAGAAGTGCCATTAATACCTGCACTGATAGTTTCACCAATATTAACTTTCCATTGTGGTTTACCACTGGTTTTTTGCCATGCACTCGCAGATTGACTACCTGCAATGTAAACAGTTTTAGCATCAATGTAAGGATGGATTTTATTATCACCCATGGCGCTACCTGTTTTTACTTCCCATACTTTTTTTGTATTAATGCTGGTTGTAAAAGCTTTAAGTGGTTTTAAAGGAATAGGGCGTGAAGCTTTTGAGCCAAATATTTGGCTAGTGACACTGCACCCATTTAGTAAAAGACCCAAAGAAACTGCAATTACTAAACTGTGTAATTTCACTGTTTAAGCTCCTGTTTTTGCCTGGTTACCCAGATCATCACGTTTCATTTTTAGAATGTCGATGTTTTGGCCACCTGAACTTAAAATAGCACGATCATAAGCTTCGCGAGCTTTGTTAAATTCTTTTTTAGCGTAATGTACGTCACCAGTTAGTTCGGTTACGAGTGACGCGTATGCTGCAGGCATTTTAGCTGAGAGCAATGATTGTGCTTCATCTAGTTTGCCTGCTTTAATCAATGTGCGTGCCAAACGAAGTTTCGCGATTGATGCAATACTGTCTTGTGAGCTTTCGCTTGCTATTTTAAGTTGTGCAATGCATTCGTCTGTCTTTCCTGCTTCGCAACTTGTTTTAGCGGATGAAAGTGCCGCAAGTGATGCGTAGGAAGTACTGCTATATTCACTGTTTAACTGTTTGAGTGCTTCGGCAGAGTCAGCGTCATTTTTGTTGACTTTAGCGAAAAGTCTTGACGCGCCTTCAGATTGGTCGAGTTTGTATTGTTGCCACTGCTGGTAGCCAAACATACCGCCAATGGTTAACGCTATACCTGCGATAATAGAGATGCCGTTCTCTTTCCACCACGCTTTAAGTTCTTCTGCTTTTTCGTCATCACTTTTCAGATCGTAATCTGCCATTTTATTTCCCTGATTTTTAGCATTTCTGCATTACTTTAATAGATGCACTATAACAAATTATCACTGATAAATTTATCAAGAATTCCTTGTGACAGTGTTTGTTGTTCTAATTCTTTATTGCGCAACGGTTTTACGGTAATTGTACGTGTTGCAACTTCATTGTCACCCAATATAAAGGCATATTCAGCACCCGAATTATCAGCACGTTTTAATTGTGATTTAAAACTACCAGCACCGCCGTTCACTAATAATCGAAGCTCGGGTAGGGTGTCGCGTAGCTTCTCAGCTATGGTTAATCCCATTATTTCAGCATCTTTTCCAACTAAGACAAAATAGGCATGTGGTTGATAATTTGACTTATCCAGTCCTTGTTCTTCAACCAGCAGTTGCAAACGATCAAGCCCAATACCAAAACCACAGGCTGGCGTAGCTCTGCCACCCAATTGTTTAACTAATCCATCATAGCGACCACCTGCACAGATTGTGCCTTGTGCGCCTAGATCATCGGTAATCCATTCAAATACTGTACGGTTGTAATAATCGATGCCACGTACTAATCGTGAATTAACTTGATATTCAATACCCATGGTTGTTAGGCGTTGCTTTAAGCCCTCAAAGTGTTCTTTGGATTCTTCATCAAGGTAATCTAAAAGATCGGGTGCATTGGCAACCAAGTCTTTCATTTTCGGGTTTTTGGTATCTAGAATACGCAGTGGGTTTTTGTGCAGGCGACGTTTTGAATCTTCGTCTAACGCATCTTCATTTTTACTAAAATATTCGATCAAAACCTCACGGTACGCTTGGCGCGCTTCATTACTTCCTAGAGAGTTGATTTCTAAGCGTACATTTTTAAAACCTAGTTTCTTCCAGAAACGTGCAGCAACAGCAATAATCTCTGCATCAATATCAGGTCCATTTATGCCGTAGGTTTCTATACCTGCTTGGTAGAATCCTCGGTAGCGTCCTTTTTGAGGGCGCTCGTGCCTAAACATTGGGCCAATATACCAAATACGCTGTTGTTGATTGTGAAATAAACCGTGTTGCATTCCAGCACGAACACAGCCCGCTGTACCTTCTGGGCGGAGTGTTAGACTATCGCCGTTGCGATCTTCAAAGGTGTACATTTCTTTTTCGACAATATCGGTCGCATCACCAATCGAACGCTTAAAAAGATCGGTTGATTCAATGATGGGGGTGCGTAACTCTTTATAGCCGTAGCTATTAAAAAGTTCACGGGCGATGTTTTCAATAAACTGCCAAGAAGATGATTGCTCAGGGAGTATGTCGCGCATGCCACGAACAGATTGGAGGTTTTTTGCCATGATAGTATTTCTATAAAAGAGCTAACGGTGTTTGTCGTTTATTCTAACGTAAAATTAGCGATGCTTCCTTTAATATAACTACTAATATCAACTGCTTTACCATCGACAAACAACGAAAGCCCTTGGGCATTTCCTACTCTAAAGGTCAGAGGCTTCTTTAGCTGTAATTCTTTTTCTTGTCCCGATGCGTTTTGTCCTTCAAACACGGTTTTCTTTTTACCGTCTTTAATGCGCATCCAAACTTCTTTGTTGAAAACTAATTTAATGTTGATCGAACCATCTGTGGATGCGGGAATAAGTGCTTCATTTTTATTTTCTTTCCCCACTTTAATACTTTCTGCAGGTGGAGTGTCTGTTACTTTTTCAGCCGGTTCTATCTTATCGGTGATATCAGTAATTACTTTTTCAGTGTCAGCGGTACTATTTTCAGAGGGTTTGCCGGATTGTTCATTTGTATTTGCTACGGCTACTGGCTGATTATTATTGATATTTTCAACAGGCGGTACTTCTGTTGGCAAAGGCGTGGGTACTGGCATTGTTCCAGTTAAAAGAGGATTGTCGGTACTATTGATAGACTGTGAACTTGCTTGATCCGAAAAGCTATCCCATGTTGTTTTGATCCATTGATTAACAGCAGGAATCATCGATAAACCAACCAAAACACCAAGTAATATTGCCAAAAATAAAAGCTGCATTACAACAGGAGATACGTTCTTTTTATGTTGAGAATGTATTTTCGCAGATGATTTGAAGTGATTGTTTAAATCACTAGGGTCAGCGCCGCGTAGAGACTCATAGCAAGTAATGAGTTCATCAGCTTCACCTTCTGCAAGTTTGGCATAGGTGCGAAGATAGCCACGAATATACGTAGGTTCAGGTAAAGTTTCAAAATTCTCATTCTCTAACTGTGTAAGAATATCTTCTGATAAGCACATTGCTTCGGCAGTCTGTGAAAGTGAATA
>CAZSXI010000024.1:11612-13475 GCA_964611045.1 uncultured Cocleimonas sp.
ATTACCCTGATCAGCATAGAGTTTTGAAAGTTCAAGTAGAGCAGAAGGGAATGATATTCTTTTTTCTAAGGCTAAAAGGAAATATTTTTCTGCTTGGGTATTATTGCTATTACCCGCTTCTCTTAAACAAATTCCTGCATTGGTATAGGCTCTTTCAGGAGTGCTATAAAGTGGATTGCTTATCGCCGCAAGAAATTGAGTAACAGAAGCTTGTGCTTGACCTGTTTGGCATAAAAATGAACCGTAATTATTTCTAAGTTCAGGGTCTCTTGGTGTTGTTTTTATGGCTTTTTTAAAGTGTAAATCTGCTTGTTTCAAAAGCCCTAAACGCTCTTGTAATAGTGCGAAATAATGATTTGATTGGGCAGAATTTGGATTTTGAGCTAATGATTTTCTAAGTTTTTCATCGGCAAGCTTTAAGCGACCTTGCTGAAGATAGCGCACCCCAAGTTCTGAATTATAATCAGCTGCCTTTTTATCTTCTACACCTGAACATGCAGTGAGTGTTGCCAATAAAAATAGACTACCTAAAGTTGGTAGGCTGGTGGTTCTTTTTGCTGTATTCATTGAATAACCCCTTTTATTCAATTAAGAGACCTCTCATGAAAAGGTCTCATACTAGGTAAACGCTACAGTGGTGACTCTATGCGCGCAAAGTGCAGTTCTCTGCGGCTTTTATCATTAATATCACCCGCTAATTGCCCGCAAGCAGCATCAATGTCTTCACCACGCGTTTTTCTTGTCATTACCACCAAACCTGCATCAATCAATATATCGGCAAAACGACGAATTCTATTATTAGAAGATCGTGTATAGCGAGTTTCTGGAAACGGGTTAAATGGTATCAAATTCACCTTCACAGGTACATCCTTTAATAACTTTGCTAGTTCGTGTGCATTTTCATCCGAATCGTTCACATTATGTAACATAACATATTCGATAGTGATGCGTTCACGCGCAGCTTTACCTTCCATAAAGCGTTGACAAGATTCGAGTAATTGTTCAATAGGGTATTTTCGATTAACCGGTACTAACTGGTCACGTAATGCATTATTTGGCGCATGAAGTGAAACAGCTAGGCTAACCTCAACCTCATCACGCAAACGATCAAGCGCAGGCACAACGCCTGATGTGCTTAATGTGACGCGGCGCTTACTCAAGCCATATGCATTGTCATCGAGCATTAATGTCATCGCATCGATAACGTTATTATAATTAAGTAGAGGCTCACCCATGCCCATCATCACGACATTGCTAATGACACGGTCAGATTCTGGATCTGGTTGGAGAATATTTTTTGCCAACCAGACTTGCCCAATAATTTCGGCAACGGTTAGATTGCGGTTAAAACCTTGGCGAGCAGTGGAGCAAAAGGTGCAATCTAATGCACAGCCAACTTGGGATGAAACACATAAAGTACCTCGACCATCTTCTGGGATGTAAACCGTTTCAATACAGTTTCCATCTTCAAGTCGCAATAGCCACTTGCGTGTACCGTCTTTTGATTCATCATCGATAGCGACTTCAAGGGCTTTAATTTCTGATATTTCTGCAAGCTCGGCACGTAATGCCTTGCTCACATTAGTCATATCATCAAAGTTATCAACGCCGTGTTGATGAATCCATTTAATAATCTGTGTGGCACGAAAAGGCTTTTCTCCGCGTTCAAGGAAAAAAGCCTTTAACTTATCTGATGTGTAATCCAGAAGGTTTATTTTTTTATCTTGTGCCATTTAATATTTTTTTTGGGATTGGGTATAATTGAATTTTCAGTCCCCCATTAGCGAGTACGAGGACAAATCTCATCGTCGCTGAAAAAGTAATCCATCTCTATCTTAGCATTTTCTACGCTATCAGAACCAT
>CAZSXI010000025.1:0-9026 GCA_964611045.1 uncultured Cocleimonas sp.
AGATAATTCGGATTAACGGATACGTTTTAACTAGAATATATATTTTTTAACAGTTTATCTTTTATTATTATCTAATCACCTATGGTGATGTTGGCTATGCCAACTATATAATTCTTATGATTAATAATCTCATTAAGTACCTTATAATATACTTAATCATTGATATATCATGAAACAACAAGGGTATTACATCAAGACTTATAATTTTTGTCAAGGTGTTTATTAGTTTATTTTATAATATATTAATAACCCCTATTAATCAGTATGTTAATAAAGTGATTAGATAGAGATTTTAATGATTTTATACTGCTTACGTACCTTTTTGAGATGCAGTTCATAATGCACAATATTGGATTCTCTGATAATACCGCTACACTCATTAAAATGAATATTACATAGGGTTTTCAGTTCTTCCATATCATCAAGATTAACCGATTTATCAAGGTGTATATGTCTTTTCAAGAGAACATCCCTCATTTCGGTTGGACTTCGTAATATACGTGGTTCTTCACATGCGCGTATATAAGGTCTGGTGTCGTTTAGAGCGTGTTTTTTCATAATACGTACTCTTGATATGATTTAGCAATATCATCATCTGTCAGCCCAATATAAGACATTGTAACAGCAGGTGAAGAGTGATTTAACATCTTACATATATGCTCCAATGTAACACCATCACGGAACATCATATACCCTCGTGTTTTTCTCATAGAATGCGTATTGATGTGAAGCTTTAGACCATCCCCTACTGATTTAAATACACGGGATATTGTAACCCTTGAAACTGGTTGTTTGATGGTACGTTTTAGCTTGTGTGAGTGGGATTGAAATAGATACTTGTCATCTGGATATGATGCGCGTCTTTTGTTGATGATAGCTAATGCACCATCATTTAATGTGATGGTACGGGACTTCTTTGTTTTCTTCTCATTGAACTTGTACTGATTCTTATCAAGATCAAGATTAGCGTATTCAATAAATAATAAATCTTGAATACGCATTGCTGTATTTAAGCCAAACTTCCAAACATGGCTATAAACATCACCCTTGATAGCTAGATTGCCCTCAATAGTGGTGATTAATTCGGTTGTCTTTACTGCTTCAACTGCATTCATTTTATGTAACCTTTCATAGAAATATATCTAGTAGTGTTACATAGTATAAAACAGTTTATTAAAATACGTTACATATTAGCGACATACGGTGCTATGTAACAGTATAGAATAGTGTTACATAGCTTTATAGCGTGGCTAAGGCTTGCTTGATCATTAACCCCTGTGGTTTTGATGTGGAGTGGGTTTTCTGAAAATTGGTGAAGATGTATTTTAATCTATCGTTTAAAGATGATTGATCATGCGCGGTTAATGCTGATACAAGGTCATTACCATTTATGGCTGTCTCTAATGCAGTCTGTAATGCTTGCTCGTATTGGCTGTCTGTACCGTCTAGCGATGAAATCATGGGTATTGTCCTTTATTTTTAGTATTGGTTTATGTGTAAATGTTTTAATGCTGAATTGATTATGATTGATTCAAATTCACCAATTAAGGTAGGAAGATCAAGATAATGTTCAATTGATAACTGTATAGCTTGGTTACTGTGACCGAGCGCATGAAGTAAATTAACAAATTCTTGACCACTGCGAACCCGACTGATGCAGTTATCAATTAATGTACTATCTATCATGCAAACACCTTTTTCTTGAATGATGTTAAATGATCAATAATGCTGGTGGGTTGTGTTTTGGTGAGATTATCTAATATCACTAAAACTCTTTGTCGTGTGCGGTTGTTTGCACGGATACATTCAGCAATTAGGGCTTTCTTATCTGAGGCTTTGGATTTTTGAATTTTTATCATCATCTTATTATCTGCTGGTGATAAATCTGCCAACACATTGACCACCATATCGTAATCATCAAGCTGGAAGGTATAGCTATTAGCAAACGATGCGTAATCCAGAAAATCTAGGTATGTTAATCGTAAGAAATGACCTTTGCTTGATCTTGAACCAAAATAATCAAGCTGTTTCTCAACCTGTAAATATAGCTTTTTATCATCTCGTTTTAAATCTTCCAATATCTTAATCATGATGTATTTGTCCTAGTTTAATTTTTGTTCTAATAAGGCTTGTGTTGATCTTAGGAGGTGTTTCTTATCTTCTGAATGGTATATGTCCATATACAAGCTCTCCATGCACAAGCCGTGTAATTTTCGTAATACCTCTTTATCATCATTCTCAAGGTCAACCTCACACATGGTTATAAACTCCCTAGCGGATGGTAAAGCCTCTACAGGTTTTGCATGATCTTGTTCAAATTTCAAAACTTTTTGATATGGGGTTAATTTAGATTGCATTTATTTTTATATCCTTATTTCTTCTTGTTATTTGTTTTTATCTGCTTGAAAAGTGGTGATTCTGCAACTGTTATTGCGTTCTACGGGGTTTTAAACTGTAAGTAATACCAATGGTGCTGAATTGATTCTTAACTGTGTTTTAAATGCCATTTAAATATTTTACCGTTTGTGTAGTGCTTGGCGAAGTTCAGCCCATTCAGCCCATTGTTCTGGATATTGATCTTCTAAATCATTGAGACTATTGAAGAACCATTGACGGTATAAACGGTTTGATACCTCACTAGCATCTGTACCCATGTACGCACAAAATAGATTCAATAAATCACGTGTCTTAATATCAAGTCCGACAACCTTTGATACTTGATAATCTTTGATCCTTTTCATTGGAAGTCTGAGTAAATGCTAGGTGCAAACGGTAAATCATTATCAACAACATCTGAAGATGTTGAACCAAACATCTGTACACTTGGTACATCATCAATAACACCTGAATTATGTGTTTTGGTGGCGGACATCGCATTATTTTGTACCCGATTCTTTAGATATGCAGAAATACACATGCGAATAGATGATGAATAATCTTGACCAGAATCTAACGTGTGTTTGATCATCTCATTGGATAGATAATCAGATAAACGAATTGTGTATCTAATATTCAGATGCTTCATTTTCGGCATTATTCAGAATCACCAACAATCTCGTTTAATTGGCTCATATTCCTTCCAATCTTCACCAGTAAAGCCGCGAGAATCTTCTGATTTTCTAGTATCGCGGTAAGTTTATTATCATCTGGTGATTTAGCGTTCTTCACCTTTGAATTAGAGTTCATTAATGAAAGCAATTGTTTGGCTGATTTCTGCACAAATCCATACACCGATTTACTAGATATTTTCTCGTATTGGTAATCTGAGAAGGATTTGCGGTGATTGATTCTTTCAGCATCAAGTATCTTCTCAATTTTGGCATCAATCTTCTTTTCTGATAATAGTCTTAAATCTGCCTTTCGGGCTTCAACTAAAATAGGGTTATCTAGGTATGACATAATCGGTGTAATCCTTCTAAGGTCGCATCAACAAGATATGCTTTCTGTTTGTTGAGCGCATTGTTTAATTTGTAGTTCAATGTTTTACTTAATGCATCAAATTTACCGTACTCATTAACCAGTAGATGTGTACAGGTAACGTAATCATTATTAGTGGTAAAGATGCTTTCTACTGCTTTATTCATAATGTAATGTTCTCTAAATTAGGATGCAGATAGAGATGACATAAAAGCTAATAAACGTCATCAATATCTGCAAGAGTTACCAGAATAATTAAAACTGGTAATGGGCGTTAAGTTTAAGCAAAAAACCCAACTTATCATTTACGACGCTACGGCTGAAGTAGTTCGTAAATAGATGCTTTTTAATTGTATTTATTCAGGGCTTACGCCCGTTTCGCTAACGCTCAAAATACAATGTTTTTATAATATATTTTTGTAAGATTCTATGATTTTTAGACATAACTTAACTTCAAGCTTTTCATTCATTCTATGAAAAATCTATACTCTTAATTTGTGGTAAAACTCTCAATAATCGGGGGTTTCTTTTGATCAAGAAATACTATAATTCTCTCTATCTCGGTACGGGGAAACAACACCTAATTTTTTACATAATATAATTTTAAATCTTGGTACAACTTAGTATCAAACTGTCACCATATTCTGGCTTGGTTCTTAGCTTGCTGATGTAGTTAATCCACTGATCAAGTAAATTATCATCAAGTGATGCAATATCACTTATGCCACCATACCAACTAGAATTAATACAACCGATAAAACGTGATGCAGGTACATGGTGAGCATCTGCAACAAAATGAATATGCCGCGATTCATCGTCTGAACCTTCCATAAATGGTATCAACCGTATTAGCTTCTTATACTTGTTGTAAGCAGATTTAAATACAAACTTACTTAGTTGCTTATGGAATGTCCTTACTTGCTTCTGTGCTGATAATACGGATGCAGGGTAAGCAAATGTTAATGTACCAATAACAGGGGTTTCAAACTTGCTACATTCTTTTGTAAGCCAGCTTGAATACTCGTGTTGAAGTTTGGTATCACTAATAAATTTATCTTCCATGCTAGTATTTATAACAATTGAATTTATGGATTAAAAATTAGATGAATTATCGAATGCTTGCGGTAATGCGCGGAGCGATGGAAGGATATTTTTAGTATTGGGTATGATAGATGGTGAAATATTTGTTAGAGTTGAATATAATCATCCACCTGCTTGTGTAGCTCATCAGGATAGAGCAACCGATTCCTAATTGGTAGGTAGCGTGTTCGAGTCGCGCCATGAGCGCCAAATTATTAGACAAAAAAGGGGCAAACCGCACCTAAAATAGGGTATTTTTTCACTAGTTGTTCACTAGTAAAATTTACCATGTTTCAACACATTGATTTAAAAGAGTATTTTGGATAGGTTCGCGAACTCCTAAGGGGCAGGCCGGGGTTCGAATCCTCCTCGGGACGCCAATTTTACCTCACAGTTATCCATTGATAGCTTTATAGCTGATTTCCAACTCTAAAAATAAAAATTACTTTTATTCCAATAATGTTCGTAGCGTTTATCAGTCAAAATTCTCATTAGTATTATGATTTAGAATAAATTTTAAGTATTTACAGGGGTTTTACTCTCTGGGAAAGACAACAACATGCTCAAGATCCAACTTAATCCCAATCACACTACCTATATCATGATGCCGATGGGAATGCTCAAGCGTTAGTAGTTTATCTCCGCCCTCAAGCTCTAAGGTGTAAAGAAAGTTAGCACCTCGAAATTCTCGCCCAACCACGGTTGCTTTTAAGGTAGCGTTTTTGTCGAGAATAATATCATCGGGGCGTATAAACACTTGTACTTTGCATTTTGCACCGCATCCTTCTGGCACTTTTCCTTTAACAGTAACAAGGCTTGTTTCTACATTATCGTCATCTAAAACTTCGCCGTCTATAAAAACACCTTTTCCAATAAAGTCTGCGATAAAGGCATTGGCAGGCTCATGATATAATTCGTAACCATCAGCCCATTGTGTCAGTTTTCCTTCTTGCATAACGCCAACTGTATCAGCCACGATAAAGGCTTCATTTTGATCGTGCGTTACTAGAATAGCGGTGATATTTTCTTCTTTTAGAATGCTTCGCACTTCGGTAGCGAGCTCTTCTCTTAAATCCACATCCATGCTCGAAAAGGGCTCATCTAATAATAATAAATCCGGCTTAGGTGCGAGTGCGCGAATCAATGCGATACGTTGTTGCTGTCCGCCTGATAATTCGTGTGGGTAGCGTTTACCGTACCCCCCCAGTGAAACCATTTCGAGTAATTGTTGGGCTCGCTGTTGCTGTTCAGCTCGCTTTAGGTGAGTCATTCCAAAAGCTATATTATCCGCTACGCTAAGGTGTGGGAATAACGCGAAATCTTGAAAGACCATGCCAATATTACGCTTCTCTGGCGCTAGTTGAATTTGATTATTACTAACGGCTTTATCGTTTAATGATATCTCACCTTGCTGTAATGGCTCAAATCCTGCGATGGCTCTGAGCAAGGTTGTTTTACCACACCCACTGGGACCAAGAAAACAGCCAATTTCTCCTTTTTCTAATTGTAGTGATGCGTCTTGTACAACGACATTGCTACCATAGGCGACAGAGACATTTTTTACTTTTAACATTAGGTTATCTTTCTCCTGCGCGTGAATGGCTAATCGCTCGACTTAATAGAATGACGGGCAGTATTCCTACTAAAACAATCATCAAGGCAGGCGTAGCAGCATCTGCCAAGCGCTCATCGGCTGCTAATTCATGTGCGCGAACGGCGAGCGTATTAAAATTAAAAGGTCGCAGAATAAGCGTTGCAGGTAATTCTTTTAGTACATCAACAAATACCAACAGCAATGCGGTAAGTACTGTACCTCGCATCAAAGGCAGATGAATCTTGCGTAAAACGGCTAAAGGCGATAAGCCCATTGAGCGACCAGCATCATCCATCGTGGGTTTAATTTTTTCTAAGCCTGATTCAATGGCGTTTACAGACACTGCTAAGAAACGAACGGTATAAGCAAACAAAAGAGCAAATATTGTGCCTGAGAAAATCAGCCCTGTGGAAATATCAAAGCTTGCTTCCATCCAGGAGTTTAGTGCGCCATCAATGAATGCAAACGGTGTCATCACGCCTACCGCAATCACCGTCCCAGGAACGGCATAACCGAGTGACGCGATAGAAACACCTGCGCCAATCAACACTGACTTATGCAAACGCCTTCCATAGGCGAGCAACAGGGCGATTGAGACAGCGATAATGGATGCGCTCATCGCGAGCAACATGGTGTTTAGGGTTAAGCTAAAAAAGGAGGCATCAATGGTCTCTTCTGCCGTGGTGAAAACCCACCAAAGCAATTGTAAGGCAGGCAGGATAAAACCAAATAAGACGGGGAGTAAACACGCTAGCCATGCTAAAAATGCCATTTTACCGGTTAGTTGAAAACGCTTGATAGCAGAATATTTTTGCGAGGTATTATGAAACTTTGCGCGCTTGCGTGACCATCGTTCTAGCATGATTAATGCAAAAACAAACATCAGCATCATCGCCGATAATTGCGATGCGGTTGTACCATCACCCACGCCAAACCATGTACGAAAAATGCCCGTGGTAAACGTGCCAATTCCAAAATATTGCACGGTACCAAAATCAGCTAGCGTTTCCATTAAAGCAAGTGATAAGCCGGTAATAATTGCAGGACGTGCTAAAGGCAATGCCACGCGAAAGAAACCATTAAGCGGTGTGCTACCCAAAGTTCGGCTGGCTTCAAGCGCGCCGACAGATTGTTCTAAAAATGCCGCGCGTGCCATCATATAAACGTATGGGTACAAAACCAGCGATAACATAGCAATTGCGCCACCCAAGGAACGAATCTCTGGAAACCAATAATCTCGAATTCCCCAGCCCGTCCATTCCCGCAATTGGCTTTGAATCGGCCCTGCGAAATCTAGCAAACCCGTATAAGTATAAGCAATGATATAGGCAGGAATCGCCAACGGCAGTAACAATAACCATGAAAACAAACGCCGATGCGGAAACTCACACATACTGGTAAGCCATGCGGTAATAACGCCCATTGTAAGCACACCAACACTCACGCCCAGCATTAGAATAAGAGAATTAGTAACATATTCTGCGAGTAAAAAATCTTTAAGATGTTGCCAGTTATCATTTAATGGCTGGAAAATAGCGCTACCTACAACCAGCACAGGAAGAGACATTATTAATGCAATCAAAACCGTTAAAATTACCCAACGATTAGGCTTTTTTAGGATAAAGGATTTAGCAGGGACAGGGGCATCTGCAGTGAGAGTTTGAGACTTCATTAAAATAGGTTTATTCCAGATCCAAAAACGCCCCAGTCAAAACGAAAGGGGCGTTCATTCTAGCTCATACGTGAACAATAAGCATTCTCATTCTTGTTTGATTGAGAAAATTTAAATAATCGCTCTAATGGTCGTCAGTGCCAGAAAACCCCCTCTACCTAGCAGGCGCGGTGTCCTGAGCTTGTCGAAGGGGGAAGGAGGGCTAGGGAGAGAGGGAATCTACTTCCAACCAGCCCTATCCATAAGTCTCACTGCTTTACCATTGTTAGTACCCAGCATCGTCAAATTCAACTGATCGGCTTTAAACTCACCAAATGATTTTAGGGTTTCAGAAATTGGCGCGCTAGGCACAACAGGGTATTCATTATTAACTTCGGCGTACCATTTTTGTGATTCATCCGTTACAAAAAATTCTAATAACTTTTGCGCTGCTTTAATATGGGTGGCGTGTTTAGTGATACCAGCGCCACTGACATTCATGTGAACTCCTCGACCTTTATCGTCTTGGTTTGGCCAAAATACAGCAAGCTTGTCTGCAAGCTTCTGATCCTTTTCTTTTTTACTGTTTATCATTCGGCCAAAATAGTAGGTATTTACCAAGGCAATATCACACACACCTGCTGCCACTGCTTTGAGCTGATCGGTATCACCGCCTGCTGGTTTTTTTGCAAAGTTCGCGACTAAACCGTTTGCCCACTTTTCAGTAGCTTCTTCGCCATTAGCTTCAATCATCGAGACCACTAAAGATTGATTATAGATATTGCCTGATGACCGCACACAAAGTCGCTTTTTCCATTTAGGATCAGCTAAATCTTCGTAAGTAGACATTTCTTCTGGCTTTACTCTATCTTTTGCGTAAATCATTGTGCGAGCACGTTGTGATAGTCCAAACCAAAATTTATCTTTATCGCGTAAATGTGCAGGTATTCTTTTCTCAAGCACTTCATTACTAATAGCTTGTAGTACGCCAGCATCTTTTGCACGTTGCAATCTACCCGCATCGACGGTGATAAAAATATCCGCAGGAGACATCTCTCCCTCAATTTCTAGGCGTTTTAATAAACCATCTGCTTTACCCGTCACTAAGTTGTAGCTTATTCCTGTTTCTTTTTCAAAGCGCTCTAATAAAGGCAGAATTAAAGCCTCTTTACGGGCTGAGTAGATATTTACAATATCATCTTCTGCAAAGCTTGCTTGAGGGAGTAATAATGAGATAGAAATAGCCCAAAAAGAGAATATAGAAAGTCCACCCCCCCCTTTTTT
>CAZSXI010000025.1:9126-13426 GCA_964611045.1 uncultured Cocleimonas sp.
TTGCTGTTTTGTAAGAGAACTGGTCTTGTGATTTATGCTTCATTTTGAATTTCCTTCATCTTTTTTATATCTCTTCGTGTAAACACTGACATCAGTGATAACAAAAGTAACGAAAAGCGTCCTGCTAATATTTTCCACGCATTACCAAATGGTAATACATAAAGTGTTAATAATGAATGTTGGTGGTCTTGCGAGTTTTTCAAACCAAACGATAACGCTTGTTCTTTTTCTGAATGACAATGCGAACCAAACCATAAATCCCATATCGAAAATACCACACCAAAGTTCTTATCAATATGTTCTTGAGCAGAGGAGTGATGAATATGATGTTGGGCGGGTGACATAAAAAACCTTTCAACCCAGTTCCAGTAAGCAATCGGTACGGTACTATGCCTTAAATTAGAACCCAGAAGATTAAATACAAAAGTGAAAACACTTGCGCCTAAAACCATTACCAAAGTGACCTTATCACCAAAGAAGAAGATAAATGTAGCGACGCTGATTCCTTGAACTAAAGCACTTCGTAGGCTAAATAATACCGCTTCAACGGGATGTGATCTAAATACCGTAAAAGGATTGAGTGTTGTCGCACTGTGATGCACTTGATGAAATGACCACAACAGAGGCGATGTATGCAACCATCGATGCAACCAATAGCGCGCAAAATCATCCAGCACAAATAAAAACAGGGTAAATGCTATTGCAATGACTTCGGCTGGCATTTCTGTTGCAACTAAATCTCGACCGTCAAGCACATCGTGAAGCCAGAAAAAGAGCATGGATGCAACAGCAGCTTTACCTAATAAACGTGGCGATAAAAAAGTCATTATCACACCATTAATGATCATCAGTAAATAATCCGCTCTTGCAGATTTTGATAACCAGCTTTGGGCAGAAAATATTTGCTTGAGACTATCTCCTAGGTTTTTTCGCTTGAAAATAAATAGCCACAGTAGAGCAATCACAAATGATGAACCTAAATATCCCCAAAAAATGCGCTTTTGAGGATTAAAAAAGGCGGACAACCAATCGCTAAAGAATAGTTGTACCGCCTGATCAAACATTGCTGTCTACTTATTACTTATTAAAGATGGTTAATCATTTTCAGCGCTTTTGCTTGCACCAAGTGATTTAACCAAATCAGCCATATCGCCAGTAACATCATTGGTTTTCGCTTTTAATGAAAATTCATTCGCCAATAGCGCCTGCACTTTAATCATATGAACCATGTAGTCACCGATGCTTTTGTCACCACCCGAGGTGTAGTTTCCTTTTGCATCAATGCCAGTTACTTGATTGCCACCCAGTAATACAGGGCCATAACCAATTAATCGATCTAATTTAACGCCTACGCCACCAAGATCTTTTCCGCTGGTGCCAAGCGCCATAGCAAAACCTTTCATCTCCGACCAGTGCTTGCCATATTTTGCAAATGCTTTTGTGGCGTCGCCGTTTGTCTCAATGATTGATTTCAGTTTTTGCAAATCTTTATAGGTTGTACCTGCATATTTGAAGGTTGCTTCTGCGATGACTTTTTCCCAGTTGGTTTTAATCGTTGCAGCATATCCTTTAAGCTTTGTTCTTTGTGAGTCGCTTAAAGCAGCGCCTTTAGCCGATGTTATCAAGTTACGTCCATCTATAAAGGCTTTAGTAATGGTATGTAGATAATTAGTTTTTCCACTTTTATCCGCATCCGCAGCATAAGAGGCATGTCCAAAAATCATTTCGTTATTAAGATCAACAACTCCATCGCCATTCGCATCCGCTATTTTGATGTCTTTCTTCTTGCCGATGCCTTTAGCGTCTGCCGCTTTAAGGCTCATTGCATGTGCTGGCGCACCAAAGTAGCCGAATGCTTCGTCCCATACATGCTCTTTACCTGTGTAAGCAGCGCCGTCCTTGTACGGTTTATTATTAGGCTTGTAGTCTGCTTCAAGATTGTTCAGGTAGTAACCAACAGATTGATAATAAGTAATAGCACCTGTGCCAAATTTAGAGATCAATTGCGGGTAGTTATAACCCGTAAGCGGATCAAACCCTTTTTTTGATGACGAGGCCTTATCGATTAAAAACTCCATGACTTCAGGAGCAGTCATTTTTCCAGGCCAAGCTGAAACACCACCCTTAATAGTTTTACCTTTCAAGTTTTTGCCTTTAGAAAGATCATCAATCATTGTTTGCTTGATCTTAAAGTCACCTTTTGTTTGAGGGTCAATAATGATACGCCCCGCGTCTTTAGTCGCGTAGTAAGACATCATTTTAGCTTTTAGTTTTGGATTTGCTTTTCCATCGCCCTTACCTGCTAATTTTTTAAGTGAATTAAGTAAAAGATGACGAGCAATTTGCCCACTATAAGCCGTAGATGTCGTTGACTTCCCAGTATAACCTTGCAGTGTAATAGGTGCATTGCCAAATACATTAGATTCCGCCTGAGCAGACATCGTTATCATGCCTGAACTAACGGCAAAAGCTAAAGAAAGGACGGTTGTTTTGATCTTTTGGGACATGTTTTTCTCCGAATAAAATAAGGGGGTGAAGAACAGTAATGAGAACTATTCTTAATTCGGAGGTGATATTAGTTATTGATAATCTATTTGTCAATAATAATTATCATTTGTATTACTATTTAGAGTATTAGCTATTGTAAATACAAATCGTAACTAACAAGGGAGGGGCAGGCTACTAATCTTTATTCTTTAAACTCACCATAAAGCGTCAAGGAATGCTCCATTAGCTCAAAACCATGCTCTTTTGCAATCTCTTTTTGTCTTTGCTCAATGATTTCATCATAAAATTCAATGATTTTTCCTGATTTCATATCGACCATGTGGTCATGGTGTTCACCACGGTCAAGCTCAAACACGCATTGATCGCCTTCAAAGTTATGTTTGATAATCAGACCTGCTGCCACAAACTGCGTTAAAACACGATAAACCGTAGCAATGCCCACTTTAATGCCGTTTGAAAGTAACTCATGGTAAATCTCTTCAGCTCCAAAATGCTGTTTTTCTGAAGTTTCTAGCAATTTTAAAATTTCAATTCTTGGCTTGGTTACTTTTAAACCCGCTTCTTTAATATCACTTTGATCCATAAGATCCCTCCTTATATTAACGGCAATGCTAACACATAATATGAATGATAGAGTTTATCGCAAGAAAACCGTCACGAATAGATACCATACATAAAAAAAGAGTTGCAATGTAAATGATAATCATTATTATATGGAAAACATAAACAAGAAATGAACAAATGAAACTTTCAGAACTGAGCCATATTAAAGTTAGTAATATTATGCATGGCAATAAAAAAGCTGTTCTTATGCATAACAATAAACAGTACTTACTTTCAATTACTCGTCGAGGAAAACTCATTTTAACCATTGCTGATGAAGAAAACACTTCAGCAAACAAGGTTCCTAGCGGAGACATTGGGCTTATGATTTCGTAAGCCTCGTCTTTTTTTGTCAAGCCAATACGCACCTCCTAGTCGTACTAGCCAGATTCTTTTTATTTAAAATGTCTTTGCTTGTAAAGCAACAAGCAAAGATTTAACACAGAAACAGGGCCGAAATGATGAAGCTTTTAACGATGAATATTTACATTAATGCATGGCTTGATTGTAGCAGTCCATTCATATCCATCCACAATAAATATGATGATGATTTATTGGTTCATTTTAATGCTGAAAGCGTGAATCAACTTATTAAAGATGGGGAGGTTTTTTTAGAGGACTTGCAATCAATAGACCCTGACATTCAAATGGAAATTGCCATCAGTTTAATAGCACTAAAGTCGAGAGAAAGAATTAAACAGCAAATTTACGGCATAAGCAAAACACTGCAAACTCGTGAACCTGCTCCTCTGGTTGATAAGATTATTGATAATGTTAAAGCATCAAAAAAATCAGGAATCCAGCTTGCTGACTTATTTCCTTCGCAACTTTTACAATCAGTTTAAGCCATTATTATGAATACACTCAAACAACAAAGCATCTATGAAAAAGATACAATCATTCGCAAGCAAACTAAACAAATAGAAAAACTACAATTAGAAGTAAATGCATTGAAAATCTCACTTTCAGGATCATTATTAAATAAAAAAAATAATAATGTAGCTACACCGCTACCATTAAATAGCGAGCAGCAGAACACATTTTGGCAAGGCGAAAGTCTATTCCGTAGGGCTGGTTAACGGTTATAACTAAAGATAAGCGATTACTTCTTAAAATAATGATTATGTCAGCACTTTTTGTAGGCTTTGCTATTGGCTATGGATTGATGAATCTAGCATAAGCTAGAAAT
>CAZSXI010000026.1:0-13210 GCA_964611045.1 uncultured Cocleimonas sp.
TAGAGATAATTATTTATTTCTCAATAGCTTATCTGACTATTTTTAATGGATTTTTCTCAGTCAGTAGATAACTCTGCTTTAAATTTTTCGCGATATTGTTGGATAGCCTTTTGATAGTTTGAAACGTATTGCTTAAAGCTAGGAGTATTTTTATCAAAAACACCAATACTGTCATCAAATTTTACAATCTGGTTGATTTGCGTAAAGAATTTATCGCTCAAAGGATCGTCTGTACTCTCGTGTGCAATGGCGCGTGGGTAAGATTGATCAACAAAGTTTTTACTAAAGGTCGCTAAACTTTTGCAGGCAAAAAGCAATGATTTGGTGACAGGGTCTTTTGCCTTTAATTTACGTACAGCAAAGGTGTAGGTGTTAATAACATTTCTGCGGGTAACATGGTCAAAATCTTTAATTTTCTGATACGGCGCATCAAATTTTTCAGCATTAAAATAATGGAATAATTTTACGTAATTTGCGCGTGCATAGGCGATGGACTCATCACCAAGCGTTGTGCATTTTTGTAATACAGAAATGCGGCTTTCGCTACTGCACCCAGCAAGGGCGAGCATCAGTAAAAATAATGAGAATATTTTAAGGGATAACTTCATAAACAAATCTGTCTTCTAGCCACGATTTAATACAATGACTAATTGTTAGGCAAAATCAAAGTTACAACCTTTTCGTTACGGTAACTTTTGTCGATGTCTCAAGTTTAACGACTTTTGTCTGGTAGCCTCATCAAATTTTTTAAGGCTTCACTATACTTACAAATTATTTGACAGATGAATGGGTACTGGTAGAAAGAATGTATTGTATAGAAAAATATTTCACGGCTTCGATTATATGGCTATCAATTGCAGCGCCATCTTTCGCCTTTGATATGGATGCCGCACTTGCTGTCTATCAAGCAGAGCAAGGTCAATAGCATCAAGGCATAGAGCAACAGCAAGCCCCGCAACAACGTACCCGTGAGTATTATCAGCAAAAGTGGTTAGAGCAACAGGGGCAAACTCAGTCAGTACAACCTGTTATGAATGATGTGCAAGGTCAGCAGCGATATGAGCAAGTTGCACCTGAATCGGATGATTTGTTTCTAGCGGCGGTAAACGGCAATAATGCCCAAATTGCTAAGCTATTGGCACAGGGTTTAGACATTAATGTCTCTAATACCGAACGTGAGACAGCGTTACATATGGCGGCGGCACGGGGTCATTATTCAACCGTTATCTACTTAATCAACAATGGTGCCTACATCAAAGCTCGCACGGTTAAAAACTGGATTCCGCTACATCATGCTGTTCGATTTAGTCATCCTAATATTGTAAATTACTTAATGAAACGTGGCTCTTCAGCGCATGAAAAAACATCGGATGGGTTGAGTGCCATTGATATGGCAAGAAGTGTGAATGATTATCGTCTATTGTCGATACTTGGAGCTCGGTAAACACAACCCGTTATCCCTGTTAAAAGGATACGACGTGAATGATTCGAATACTTATTTCTTAGCAGGTGCAGGCTGCATTCTGCTAAATACCCAATTGTTCTCTGTCGATTCTTGTGATGAGAATTGATAACCGCCAGCACCAAAATCTTTAATATCCTCTGCGTGTTCAATGCGGTTTCTTAAAATAAAGTCGGTCATCATGCCACGCGCACGTTTTGCAAAAATAGCGATGACGCGCGTTTTATCACCTTTGGTTTCTTTGAAATTAATATTTAATAATCGCGCATCTAATTTTTTTGGTTTGACTGACTTAAAGTATTCATTAGAAGCGAGGTTTACTAAAACCTTCTCTTCATGATCTTCTAAAACATCATTCAATTTGTCGGTGATGCGTTCATCCCAAAACTGATAGAGGTTTTCACCGCGTGGGTTTTTGAGTTTAGTTTTCATCTCAAGGCGGTAGGGCTGAATCAAATCCATTGGGCGAAGCGCGCCATAAAGCCCAGATAAAATCCGCAAGTGATCTTGAGCATAAGTGAGATCACCATCACTGTACTTTTCTTTTTGAATGCCTGAATAAACATCACCCTTAAATGCAAATAATGCAGGTTTCGCATTTTCCGTAGTGAAAGGCATTTCCCACGTGTTAAAACGCTCTACATTTAAGATCGAGATATTCTCACTCACCGCCATCAACTCACGCACATCTTTAATATCAAGTTTTTTGGCTTCCTTGATAAGCAGCTGTGAATCTTTGAGTTGATCAGGAATACTATGAATATCCGACGGTGTCGGCGTGTCAAAGTCCTGCCCTTTTGATGGAGATAATGTGATTAGCATAGTGAGATTATTCAGCCATTAACTTTTCGTATTTTCCCATTAACTGGTCTTCCGTTTCTTCATTGTCAGGATCTTTAGGAATACAATCAACAGGGCAAACTTCAACACACTGTGGCTCATCGTAATGACCTACACACTCCGTGCATTTATCCCTATCAATTTCGTAAATCTCATCGCCCATGTAAATAGCTTCATTAGGGCATTCTGGTTCACACACATCGCAGTTGATGCATTCGTCAGTGATTAATAGTGACATTGTTCTCTACTTCCTATTGTTACTTTGCTCAATTTTAACAGCGCTCAATTTAAAAAACATTAACCATTGCCAAACTATGTTTTTAATATGAGGGTTAAGGCTGAATTTGCAAGAAAGTGGTACTTTTTAGCCATTGTAAGCCGCTTTTATAGTCCACCCCCCCCCCGCCTTTTTTGCGGTTTTGTACGAGAAAAAGAGCAGGGAATAATACAAAACGGCAAAAAAGACGGGGGGTGGACTATTTATTGAGTGCTTTAAAGACGATAGGATGAACAAAGTTAGAGACATCACCACCTAAAGCGGCAACTTCTTTCACTAAAGACGAAGAAATGAATGAATGTTCATCAGCCGGCATCAAAAAGACGGATTCTAAATCAGGTGCAAGATGACGATTCATGCTGGCGAGTTGAAATTCGTATTCAAAATCAGATACCGCGCGCAAACCTCGAATCAGCACGGAGGCTTTTTGTTGGCGGGCAAAATCAATTAATAAAATATCAAAACCTTGCACAGTAACATTGGGGCAATCAGTTAAAACTTGTTCAACAAGTTCGACGCGTTTTTCTAATGAAAATTTTGGGTTCTTTTTGCTGCTTGCTGCGATAGCGACAATGATCGAATCAAACATTTTGGCGGCACGTTGAACTAGGTCGATATGGCCATTAGTGATGGGATCAAATGTACCGGGATAAACAGCTATTTTTTTCTGGGTCATATTTTGTTTACAGCGCCATTACTGCATCAGCTTCAACTACTGCACCTTTGGGTAATGCTGATACCTCGATTGCTGCACGAGCAGGGTAGGGTTGTGTGAAAAACTCCGCCATAACTTCATTCACTGTCGTAAAGTTATTTAAATCGGTTAAGAAGATATTTACCTTTGCACAGTCGTTGATATTACCACCAGCTGCTTCTGTAATCGCTGCTAAATTTTTAAAAACCTGGCGAACATGTTCTGCAAATTCACCATCAATCATTTCCATCGTTTCTGGTACTAGTGGTATTTGTCCTGAAATATAAACCGTACTGTCGATTTTAACGGCTTGTGAATAAGTGCCAATGGCTTGAGGTGCTTTGTCTGTTGATATCACTTCTCGTGTCATGTTTTATCCTTATTTTGCCTTATCAAATAATCGCACCACGTCAATAACGTGTGATTGATTGTTAAGTGATTCTGCGATTTGTCTTAAATGATTCGCATCTGCTACTTGGAGTAAAAAATACATATCCTTAATATTGCTGTCACCTGCGATATTGATGTCTTCAATATTAACGCGCATTTTTTCTAAAAAATCGGTGATGTGCGATAACACGCCAACACGGTTTTGTACCTGCACATTGAGTGGTGCTAAGAAATGTGATTCATTGCTGGTGTCATCGACCCACGCGATACTCATGGTTACTTTTTGTTGCGAGTATTTACTGTGCGAAAGGGTAGGGCAATTTGTGCGGTGGACTTCAAGCCCTCGGGTCTCATCCAGTTGAGCAACAATCGCATCGTTAGGGATGGGGTGACAACATTCTTGCAAATGAACAGCAAGGCCTTCAGTACCTTTGATTAATAGTACTTGATCATCGTCATCTTCAATCGGCATTAACGAGTCGTCATTAAGCAAGCGTTTAGCCACTAGCAACGATGATTGATTGCCTTTTGCAATGCTGCTAAATAGTTTTTTTTCATCGGTTAGATTGAGTGCTTCTAAGGTTAGTGCCATGTTGTTAGGATCAACCTCATCAAGACTTAGCCCGAATTTTTTCAAGCTTTTGTCGAGAATATTTTTGCCCAGAGTAACAAATTCATGCGATTTTCTTTTGTTAATCCAGTTTCGTATCGATGATCGTGCCTTGGCGGTGATTACATAATTTAGCCAAATGGAATGAGGTGTCGCATCCTTGTCGGTAACAATTTTTACCGTTGCGCCATTGGGGATTTGTGCATTTAAGCGACTTAATTCGCCATCAATATAGGCGCTCACACATTTATCACCTACCTCGGTATGAATTGCATAGGCAAAATCGACGGGGGTTGCGCCTTTGGGTAGTACCTTGGTTTCACCTTTTGGAGTTGATACGTAAATTTCTGAAAGAAATAAATCTGCTTTCATATCTTGCAAAAATTCTGCGGCATTTCCTGTTGCTTGCTGGATTTCCTCCACTTGACGCAACCATCGGTTGAGGTAAATCTGTGACTTGTCTGATGAGCTTAGTAGGTCAGGGTAACGGCGGTGTGCGGCTATGCCATATTGTGCAATTTGATACATCTCGTGACTTTGGATCTGCACGAGTATTAATTGTCGCTGTGGTGTAAATAAAGCCGTTTGTAAAGCTTGAAACCCATAGCCTTTTGGTGTGGCGATAAAGTCTTTAAATTTACCAATTTTAGGTTGGTATAACTGGTGAATGACTCCCAATGCGGCATAACATTCTGCTGTGCTGTTGACCAAAATGCGTAGCTCTAAAGCTTCTGTTTGGCTATCGAGTTGATTTTTGGTTTTATTATTTTTTATGCGACGATAAAGGCGGTATATATTTTTATTCCAACGAAACACGCGACCTTTCACACTGCTGTTATAGAGAGCCTCGGTAATAGTCTTTATAATTTCTTGATGGGTGTCGGCATTTTCGCTAATGAAGTTATTCATCGCGTTTTTAAGCACTTTCGCTCGCCAAGGGTATAAGTGCATAAATGCATTAACTTGCAAATCTTTGCGCATAGCATTCATGCCCATGCGACGTGCAAGTGGTACGTGAATATCTAAAGTTTCTTGGGCAATGCGTCTTTTAGCGTCAGGTTTGCGAACGCCAAGCGTTTTAACATTGTGTAATCTATCTGCCAGTTTGATTAAGACAACTCGAAAATCTTGTGTCATCGCAGCCATCATCTTTTGAAAGCTTGCTGCATTGGCTTCATCACGCGAGGTGAATTCACCGCCCGCTAATTTGGTGACACCGTCAACTAAGTCGGCAACAACTTTGCCAAACCTCTCAGTGATATCTGCTTTTGTAAAGGTGGTATCTTCGATGACATCATGGAGTAATGCGGCACAAATTGTGTCGGCATCCATGTGTAGATCAGCGAGAGTGTAGGCGACTTCCAGAGGGTGGAAGATATAGAATTCGCCTGATTTTCGTACTACGCCATCATGTGCTTCAGCGGCGAGTAGAAAGGCATCATAAACCCGACTAGCATCATCCTCATTCATATAGCGACTAACTTGTTCGCTTAAGTCAGTCGCATTTATAAGAGTTTGGGATGCAGCCTCGGGCACGGTGTTGCCCTAGATTAGCTTACAGAAATTTCAACAGGCTCTAAAGATTGATCTTGGTCCATTGTCATTTCATCGGGAGCATCAGTAGTCAGCACATCTTCTGGCTTTACATTTTCAGCGATTTCACGCAATGCAATAACCACTGGCTTATCACCATCTTCTTCAACTAGCGCTGGAGCGCCATCGGCAATTGCGCGTGCGCGTTTTGCTGCTTGTAAAACTAAATCATAGTTTGTTTCGACGTGTTTTAGACAATCTTCTACGGTTACTCGTGCCATGTTTATACCTGTAATTTTTGTTAAGGAGCTATGATGCAATTATAGCTTCGAAACCATAAAAAGATAGGGGTAAGCGTTGATTTATCAGCCCGTTTGTATGTTATTCTGCAAAAAAGCTTGAATTGTAATGGACTGGAGGCTGTCCGAGAACTAGGAACCTACTGCAAATCCTATAAAAATCATAAGCTGAACTGATTGAATTCGTTAAATAGCCGTGCTATTCGCCTCTTTCAGTCAGTCCACCTTATGATCTTTCTGTGATTTTCGTTACGACTCCTATTCTCGGACAACCTCCTAGAGAGATTAGAGAGATAATAAAGTGGCAAAAGTTAAGGGCGATAAAACATTTTTTCATGGTAAATCTGAAAGTATTGGCGTTTTACTGGTTAATTTAGGCACGCCCGAAGAAGCGACTAGCTCTGCGGTTCGTAAATATTTAGCCCAATTTTTATCGGATCCGCGTGTTATAGAAATTCCACGCTTAGTTTGGCTGCCTATTTTATATGGCTTGATTCTGCCAAAACGCCCACCTGTCATTGTTGAAAAGTACAAAGAAATTTGGATGGAAGAAGGCTCGCCTCTGTTTCATTACAGTAATCGACAGGCAAAACTCATCCAGCAGGAGATGGAATCACGTTTCAAAGGACCCGTTTTTGTTGAGCCTGCTATGCGCTATGGAAAGCCAAGCATTGAGTCAGGGCTGAAAGCATTGCGAGAAAAAGGCGCGTATCGCATATTGGTTTTACCGTTATATCCGCAATACTCGGCAACGACTACCGCAACAGGCTTTGATGAGGTTGCGAAGGTTTTACGCAGTTGGCGTTGGATTCCTGAATTGCGTTTTGTGGGGCAATATCATGATCATCCTGCTTATATTGATGCACTCGCAAACAGTGTAAAAGACCATTGGAAAACAAACGGACAAAGCGATGTTTTACTCATGTCTTTTCATGGTTTACCAAAGCGAAATCTTGATTTAGGCGATCCGTACTTTTGTCATTGTCAGAAGACAGGACGTTTGTTGGCAGAACAGTTACAGTTAAAAGATGATCAGTGGAGACTTACTTTTCAATCCCGATTTGGTAAAGCCGAATGGTTACAGCCTTACACGGATAAAACACTGATGGCATTGCCTAAGGAAGGGGTAAAAAATATTGATGTGGTTTGCCCGGGCTTCCCTTCTGATTGCTTAGAGACATTAGAAGAAATTAATATCGAAAATCGTGAATATTTTATGGAGGCAGGCGGAGAAAGTTTCAATTACATCCCTGCGCTTAATGATAATCAAGAGCATATAAAAGCATTAGCAGATATCGTGCAACAACACACACAAGGTTGGGTTGAAACAAACCCTAATTGGAATATTTCAAGCACAGAAAAGCAAAGTGAACTAACCCAGCAACGCGCAAAAGCCAAAGGCTCAAAGCTTTGAACATTGCGGGAAAAAAATTCACATATCAACAAGTTGGCTTGATTTTAATAGGTGATGAATTGCTCAATGGTTCTCGCACCGACAAGCACATGGCGAAGGCCATCGAGCTACTAAAAGCACGCGGTATGTCATTAAATTGGGTGCGTATCATTGGTGATACAAAACAAGAAATCATCGATACTTTAAAACAAACTATTCGCACAGGTGATTTAGTGTTTAGCTTTGGTGGTATTGGTGCAACGCCTGATGACGTTACCCGTGCCAGCGCAGCAACGGCTTTTGAGTTAGAGCTTACGCGCCATCCCGAAGCACAAGCGATTATTGAAGAGCAATTTGGCGAGAGGGCTTACCCTAATCGTATTTTAATGAGTGACCTTCCTGAGGGTGCGCTATTAATTCCGAACTCTATTAACAAAGTTCCTGGCTTTAAGATCGGGCATCATCATTTTGTCCCTGGCTTTCCCAATATGTCGTGGCCGATGATTGAGTGGGTATTAGAAACACATTACCAATATCTTTTTGATGATGAACCTAATGTGGAATGGCGATGGGATATTCTTGGCGTAGCAGAAAGTAGCTTGCTGGAGTTGATGAACGAATTACTGGCTATATTTATCGAGGTAGGCTTATCAAGTTTACCCAGCACAGAACGTCGGGGTGATCTCATTGATTTTGGTTTAAAAGGACCAGTAAAAGATGTGACCAAGGCGGCAAAATGGTTAGAAGAAAAACTCGACGAAATGGATATTAAATACGAGCCTCGTAAAACATGACTGTGAAAGTCGACTGCGGCATCAAGTTTGGTGCATCACTTCTCCATCCTCGTTACTGGTTGGCATGGCTGGGGTTGTCATTGGTTTTTATTGTTGCTCAATTCCCTAATTCAATTCGTCATTCGTTGGGGCGATGGGTAGGAAATAGAATCTACAAAAATAATAAGAAACGCAGCGATGTTGTAATCAATAATTTAAAAATATGCTTTCCTGATTTAAGCGAACAACAACGAGAAGAAATGGCACAAAAGCACTTGCAGTGGTACGGATGCGCCCTTGTCGATTACAGCCTGTTATTTTTTGGAAGCAAACAACGCTTATCTTCGATGTTAGAAATAGAAGGTAAAGAGCATATTGATGAAGCTGTAAAAAACGACCAAAGTATTATCATTTTGTTAGCACACAGCGTTATGTTGGAATTTGCGCCCGTAGCGCTGGGCTTACAATACGAGTGTTTTGGCTCGTACAAAACATCCAAAAACGCGGTACTGGATTGGATGATTGCTCGTAGCCGATGTCGTCATGTAAGTTTTGTGGTTTCACGTGAAGAGGGTATGCGTAAGTTGATAAAATCACTTATCCCAAAACGCCTAATGATATTTCTGCCTGATGAAGATTTAGGTATTAAAAATGCTGTTTTTGCACCATTTTTTGAAACTCCAAAATCCACGTTAACAACAACAGCTCGCCTAGCTAAGATGGGGAAAGCTATCGCATTACCCACTTTTGTTCGCTACGATGTAGAAGCACAACAGTATAAAATACAAATTGCACCTCCCATGAAAGATTATCCAACGGGTAATGCAGAACAAGATGCAACCTTGTTAAATGAATCCCTTGAGAAACTCATCAAAGAGTATCCAGAACAATATATGTGGACGATGAAATGGTTTAAAACACGACCTGAAAATGAAGTGTCTCTCTACTAATGTCTATTATATTCCCCGTATTATTCCCCATATTTATTCTGATTTTGATCGGTTATGTCTATGCGAAATATAATGATATAAATATGGAGTTTGCCAACCGTATGAATATGGAAATATTCATACCCGCACTTCTAATTGATGCACTTTCTCGACAAAACTTCTCATTGTTTGATTATCAAGATTTAGCATTAGCAGGTGTATTTGTTGTGTTGTTTTCGGGGGTATTGGCTTGGGCATTTGCTAAGGTTTTCAAACTGTCCATTCCTATGTTTGTACCTTCGATGATGTTTAACAACTCTGGAAATATGGGATTGCCATTAGCTGTTTTAGCTTTTGGAGAAGAGGCATTAAGTGCTGCTGTTATTGTATTTTTGGTGAGTAATCTATTTCATTTTACGCTGGGCACATACATTGTTGGTGGTAAAATATCATGGTGGAATTTGCTAAAGATGCCTGTAAATATCGCCACAATCATTGGCTTAACAATAAGTTTAAGCAATTGGAATATGCCCGAAGTTATTCATACTCCTGTTAAAATGTTGGCACAGATAGCAATTCCTTTAATGCTAGTTTCATTGGGTGTGCGCATGACGCAGGTTGATTTAAGTGCGTGGCGTATCGGTGTGGTAGGTGCGGTTCTTTGCCCGCTTTTTAGTGTGATTGCGGCATTTTTAATCTTATTGGTTTTGCCGTTAGAGCCAATACAGCGAACGCAACTATTATTATTTGCCGCTTTGCCGCCAGCCGTTTTAAATTATATGTTTGCTGAAAAGTACCAACAACAACCGACAGAAGTTGCATCAATGGTTGTTGTGGGCAATGCCTTATCACTATTTGTACTATCATTGATGCTGTTGTATTTGAATAGCACATGACGAGACCTTTACACGAGAGGTATGACAGATAAAAAGTGCTTAAATTCTCCCGTTTTTCCTTAAAAATCGGTCAATAGTCTACTACTCCCTCCTTTTTGTTCTTATAGGGGCGACGTTAAGCCTAAAAACAGCATTAGGAAGTATGTTGCGCAAAGGAACGTTCATGGGATATTTTCAACAACGTAACGTGTTTTTTTGCTTTCAGTTAAGCGCTCTCAATCGTCGTGTAGAATAGCTATATTCCTCTTGTGAGCGCTTAACTGAAAGCAAAAACCCTGTGTTATAGTTGCCTAAACTATCCCATGCATGCTCTCCCTAGGGAGCTAATCAATTTAGCAAGAAACATATTATGAGTAAATTTTGGAGTAAACGCGCCCACCAGCTTGACCCGTATACACCCGGTGAGCAACCGCAAGACCAGCAGTACATTAAGCTGAACACTAATGAAAATCCGTACCCACCTTCACCAAAATCAATAGAGGCAATGCAAGCCGCCTCGGATGAGTCAATGCGCTTATACCCTGATCCAATGGCAAAGGACTTAAAGCAGGCGATCGCAGATTTTTATGCGCTGGATTATGAACAGGTTTTTGTAGGTAATAGCTCTGATGAAGTTTTAGCGCATACTTTTGTAGCATTGCTCAAACAGGATAAGCCTCTTTATTCTCCTGATATTAGCTACGGTTTTTATCCCGCTTATTGTGGTTTGTTTGATATTAAAAATACAAAAGTTCCATTGGCAGATGATTTTACAATTTGCGTCGATGATTATTGTAAAAGCAATGACAAGGGTGGAATCATCTTCCCCAATCCTAATGCCCCCAGTGGAATTGCATTATCACTCAATGATATTGAAGAAATACTAAAAGCTAACTCAGCTGTGGTTGTAGTGATTGATGAGGCCTATATTGATTTTGGTGCTGATACCGCAGTGCCTTTGATTGCTAAATACCCTAATTTACTCATTACACAAACCTTTTCAAAATCACGCTCATTGGCTGGCTTGCGTGTAGGTTTTGCAATGGGTCATCCTGATTTAATTGAGGGTTTGGAGCGCGTAAAAAATTCTTTTAATTCCTACCCGCTCGATCGTGTGGCCATTGCAGGGGCGACGGCATCGATGAAAGACAAAGCATATTTTGAGATGACTTGTCAGAAGATTATTGAAACACGTAAAAGGGTGAGTCTTGCATTAGAGCAAATGGATTTCACTGTTCTACCATCAAAAACAAACTTTGTCTTTGTAAAACCGAATCAGACCGATGCAAAAAAGCTCTATTTAGACTTAAAAGAGCAGGGCTTATTGGTGAGATACTTTAGCGCACCAAGAATTGATGGTTTTTTACGAATAACGATAGGTACGAATGAAGAAATGGACGAATTCTTGCAGAAAATAGCAAAATTGATCTAGTTTTTACTATCCACCCCCCCTGTTTTTTGACGATTTGTATGAAGAAAAGTGTACAAATCGTCAAAAAACAAGGGGGGTGGACTTAGAAAATTTCCTTTCCACAAAGAAATTCTGCTTTATTTCGTAGTGAAGTTGTCATTTATTCCAGTTATTATAGCGCCCTAGGGAATCAGAGCTTCCCTAACCAAAATCAATTAATAATTAGGATCTAAAGTGAATCAAAGACCCGTTCCTCGTCGTAAAACTATACTTCTCATCATGGATGGCGTCGGTGTAAACCCGAGCAAAAAAAATAATGCCGTCCACGAGGCAAATACTCCTCGCCTTGATGAATATTTTTCTAAATATCCACACACAACTCTGCAAGCATCGGGCGATGCGGTTGGTTTACCTGATGGGCAGATGGGTAACTCGGAGGTCGGTCACTTAACCATCGGCTGTGGTATTATTTTAAAACAAGATTTAGTGCGTATTAATGATGCCATTGAAGATGGTAGCTTTAGCGACAACATTGTTTTAAGAAATACCATATTTATCGCTAAAGAACACAATCGCCCTGTACATCTAGTTGGTTTACTTTCAGATGGTGGCGTACACAGTCACACGAATCACTTAATCGCATTGCTAAAAATGTGCCAAAAAAGTGGCGTTGAAGCCATTGTTCATATCATTACTGATGGACGCGATACCCCACCAAAATCGGCAAAAAAATTCATTCAACAACTTGTGGACGCTATTGATGAATATGGTGGAAGCATAGCAACCATGACAGGGCGTTTTTATGCGATGGATCGTGATTCTCGCTGGAATCGCACACAAAGAGCCTTTGATGCGATGGTGCATGGCATCGGCAAAGAAGCGACCGACCCCCTTGCGGTTATGGACGAGGCCTATGCCGATGGGGAAACCGATGAGTTTCTTTTTCCACGGATTTTCTCCGATGCTAAAAAGGTTCAGCGAGACGACTCGTTGATCTTCTTTAACTTCAGAAATGATCGCCCACGCCAGCTTGCGGCCGCATTAGGCATGGAAGATTTTGATAAGTTTGATCGTGGTGACTATGTTCCGCCTGTTGTGACGTGTCTTACCGAGTATGACAAAAAATTATTAGCACCTGTTGCCTTTCCACCTGAGCGTCCCTCCACTAATTTGGCGCACGTGATTAGTTTAGCGGGCTACAAACAACTACATACCTCAGAAACTGAAAAATACGCGCACGTCACCTTTTTCTTAAATGGAGGTCGCGAAACACCTTATGCAGGTGAAGATCGTATTATGATCGATTCACCACGTGTACATACCTATGATGAATGCCCAGAGATGAGCGCAAAAGAGCTAGCCGATGTAGTGATTAATGCCGTTAAAGAGCAAAAGCATTCGTTCATTGTAGTAAACTTTCCTAACGGCGACATGGTAGGACATTCAGCAATCCCAGAGGCAATTATCAAAGCGGTTGAAACGCTTGATACAGAGGTTGGTAGAGTTTTAGATGCGGCAGTTGAGAATGAATATTCGGTTATCGTAACCGCAGATCACGGTAACTGTGATGAATATATTGATCCTTTTTCGGGTGAGCCAAGCACCCAACATACGGTTTACCCTGTGCCGTGTTTGATTGTTGATAAATCATTTTGGCGCTTACGCACCAGCGGTGGTTTGAGTAATCTTGCGCCTACCGTGCTTCACTTGATGGGCTTGCATAA
>CAZSXI010000027.1:0-2129 GCA_964611045.1 uncultured Cocleimonas sp.
CGCGTGAAGGTGGTGTTTATCTGCGTGTAGTGAAGAATAATCTGGCAAAACTTGCCCTTGCTGATACAGATTTTGCGTGTATGAGTGATGGCTTTGTTGGTCCGTTGGTGTTGGCGTTTTCGCAAGAAGATCCAGGTGCTGCGGCTAGAGTTTTAAAAGACTTCGCTAAAGAGCATGACAAGTTGGAAGTTAAGATGCTTTCCGTTGGCGGAGAGTTGCTTGCTGCATCCGAAATTGATCGTTTGGCTAAGTTGCCTACACGTGATCAAGCGTTGGCTATTTTAGCCGCTACGTTTAGAGCGCCTGTTGAGAAGCTTGCTCGTACGCTTAATGAGGTTCCAGGAAAACTTGTTCGTACTGTTGCTGCTGTTCGTGATTCAAAAGCTGCCTAACTATTTTTTAGTTAGTGTTGGTTTTTGGTTTAGATAGTTTTATTTATTAATATTAATTTATGGTCACATCTGTGGCTTACTGATTTAGGTTTAGGAGAAATACAATGGCTGTTTCTAAAGATGATATTCTAGAAGCAATATCAAGCATGAGTGTAATGGAAATCGTAGAACTGATTTCTGATATGGAAGAAAAATTTGGCGTTTCTGCTGCGGCTGCTGTTGCTGCGGCTCCTGCTGCTGGTGGCGAAGCTGCTGCAGCTGAAGAAAAGTCTGAGTTTGACGTAGTAATGACTAGCTTCGGCGATAACAAGATATCTGCAATCAAAGCAGTTCGTGCTATCACAGGTCTTGGTTTAAAAGAAGCAAAAGAAATGGTAGAGAGCGCTCCAGCTACTGTTAAAGAAGGTGTTTCTAAAGATGACGCTGAAGAGACTAAAAAGCAGCTTGAAGAAGCTGGCGCTACAGTAGAATTGAAGTAATTGCTTCATCGGTGAGAAAAGTTTTCTTTTTTCATTAATCAATGGGCTGGCAGTGTAATTTCACTGTCGGCCTTTTGTCGCTTAAATAGGTTTTATAATTTAAGTGTTAAGAATTTAAGTTTTTTAGTGTTGTGTAGTTAGTCACTAGAGAATATTTTTACAGGTGTGGCCCTTTGCTCCTGTATTTAAGTGCTGAATAGATTTCGGAAGAGGAAATAAGATGGCTCTGTCTTTTACTGAGAAAAAACGTATCCGTAAGGATTTTGGTAAACGCCCCCAGGTATTGGATATACCGTATCTCCTAGCAATTCAACTGGAATCATATCGCCAGTATTTGCAAACAGATATTCCTGTAGAAGAGCGTAGAGACGCTGGATTGCATGGTGCTTTTAACTCTGTATTTCCAATAGTGAGTTATTCTGGTTTTGTAATGCTGGAATATGTTGACTATAACTTGGCTGAGCCTGTTTTTGATGTGCGAGAGTGTCAGCAGCGTGGTCTGACTTATGCAACTTCTTTGCGTGCTACTCTGCGTTTGGTTATCTATGATAAAGATGCTCCTAAAAAGACAAAAGTTGTTAAGGATATAAAAGAACAGGATGTTTATTTAGGCGAAATGCCTCTTATGACAGAAAAAGGTACTTTTGTAATAAATGGTACTGAGCGTGTAATTGTTTCTCAATTACATCGTTCTCCTGGCGTGTTCTTCGATCATGATAAAGGTAAGACAAATACAGCTCGTAAGTTACTTCATAATGCTAGAGTAATTCCTTACCGTGGCTCGTGGCTGGATTTCGAATTTGACCCTAAAGATGCGGTTTTTGTTCGTATAGATCGTCGTAGAAAATTACCTGCAACTATTCTTCTTCGTGCTTTGGGTATGGAGACAGAAGAAATTCTAAATTGTTTCTTCGATAAGTTGACAGTGACTTTACAAAAAACCAAAGTATTAATGGCACTTGATCCTGGTCGTTTAAGGGGAGAGTTGGCTTCTTTTGATATCATGGTAGATGGTGATAAAATTGTTGAGTCAGGTCGCCGAATTACGGCCAAACACGTTAGTAAACTTGAAAAAGCAAAAGTAAAAAAGTTAGAAGTTCCTGAAGAATATATTCATGGGAAAATGCTTGCTCATAATATTGTAGATACATCTACAGGTGAGTTTATAGCGGAAGCGAATGCAGAATTAACCGAAGAGTTAATTGAGCTGTTACGTGAAAATGATGTTAAGAAATTTGATGTGATTTACACGAATGAA
>CAZSXI010000027.1:2229-12783 GCA_964611045.1 uncultured Cocleimonas sp.
TCTAACCGTACTGATGCGGCATCTAAGCTTTTAGTTGAAAAGCATGGTGCTCAGTATGAGGTTATTAAAAAATCAGGTAAAACTGATTCTGATATTGTGAATGTTCTAAAAACACTGATCGATATTCGTAATGGTCGCGGTGTAATTGATGATATAGATCACTTGGGAAATCGTCGTATACGAAGTGTTGGTGAAATGGCAGAAAATGCCTTTCGTATTGGCTTGGTTCGTGTTGAGCGTGCTGTTAAAGAGCGTTTGACCGTTGCTGAAAGCGAAGGTTTGATGCCGCAAGATATGGTGAATGCTAAGCCTGTGTCTGCAGCTGTAAAAGAATTCTTTGGTTCAAGTCAGTTGTCTCAATTCATGGATCAAAATAATCCATTGTCAGAGATTACTCACAAGCGTCGTATTTCTGCGTTAGGTCCTGGTGGTTTGACACGTGAGCGTGCTGGTTTTGAAGTGCGTGACGTTCATCCTACGCATTATGGTCGAGTATGTCCTATCGAAACACCTGAAGGGCCAAACATCGGTTTGATCAACTCATTAGCTGTTTTTGCAAAAACAAATGATTATGGTTTTCTTGAGACGCCATACCGTAAAGTTAAAAACGGAAAAGTTTCTAGTGATATTGATTACCTTTCTGCAATTGAAGAGTCTCGTTTTGTCATTGCACAGGCGAATGCGGTATTGGATAAGAAAAGTAAGTTCACTAACGACATGATTTCATGTCGTTTCCAAAATGAATTTATGCTGTCTGCGCCAGAAGAGATCCAATACATGGATGTATCACCAAAACAGATAGTTTCGGTAGCTGCATCATTGATTCCTTTCCTTGAGCATGATGATGCGAACCGTGCTTTGATGGGTTCAAACATGCAGCGTCAGGCTGTGCCATGTCTAAGGGCTCAAACGCCAGTTTGCGGTACGGGTATGGAGCGTGTTGTTGCGGTTGACTCTGGTTCTACTGTGGTGGCAAAGCGTGGTGGTACGATTTCAGCTGTTCATGCTTCACGTATTGTTATTCGTGTAAATGATGATGAGGCTCAGGAGGGTGGTGTTGATATTTATAATCTCATTAAATATACGCGCTCTAACCAAAACACCTGTGTTAATCAAAAACCGATTGTAAAAATAGGTGACGTGATTGCTCGTGGTGATGTATTGGCTGATGGTTCTTCTACAGATTTAGGTGAGTTGGCTTTAGGTCAGAATATCAAGATTGCATTTATGTCATGGAATGGATATAACTTTGAGGATTCAATCCTAGTTTCAGAGCGTGTAATTGAAGAAGATCGATTCACTTCGGTGCATATCGAAGAAATTTCTTGTTTGGCGCGTGATACCAAGCTTGGTGCTGAAGAAATAACAGCGGATATTCCTAATGTAAGCGAGCACCTACTGTCTAAATTAGATGAGTCTGGAATTGTTCATGTTGGTGCAGAGGTTAAGCCTGGAGATATTTTAGTTGGTAAAGTGACGCCTAAAGGTGAAACCCAATTAACTCCAGAAGAAAAGCTACTCCGTGCAATCTTCGGTGAGAAAGCATCTGATGTAAAAGATACCTCTTCACGTGTTAAATCAAGCATGTTTGGTACGGTCATCGATGTGCGAGTATTTACCCGTGATGGTGTTGAAAAAGATGCGCGCGCAATTGCATTAGAAGAAACTGCATTATCTAAGGTGCGTAACGATTTACGTGATGAGTTGTTTGTGTTTGAAGACGATGTTTATACACGTGTTGAAAAACTAGTGTTGAACAAAGTTGTGGATGGTGGTCCTGCTGGAATTAAGGCGGGCGGAAAGGTAACAAAGGCTTACCTTGCTGATCTAGATAAGAAAGAGTGGTTTTCGCTACGAATGAAGAATGAGGATGTTAATAAGCAGCTAGAAAATTTAGGTGTTTTATTGGCGGACCAGAGGAAGTTCTACGAAGAGCGACTGCAAAAGCAAAAAGATAAAATTACAGCTGGAGATGATTTGGCGCCTGGTGTTCTTAAGGTTGTTAAAGTCTATGTTGCTGTTAGGCGTCGCATGCAGCCTGGTGATAAGATGGCTGGTCGTCACGGTAACAAAGGTGTTGTTTCGCGCATCGTGCCTGTTGAAGATATGCCTTATGATGAGAATGGTGTTCCAGTAGATATTTGTTTGAATCCATTAGGTGTGCCTTCTCGAATGAATGTAGGTCAGGTTCTTGAAATGCATTTAGGTTGGGCGGCAAAGGGTCTTGGTGAGAAAATTGGTCGTATGATCGATGAGCAGGCAAAGATTGAAAATGTGCGTAAATTCTTAACAGAAATATATTCTACTGATGGAAATCCAGAGCAGGGTGATATCAGTGAAATGACTGACGAAGAAGTCGCAGAAATGGCTTCAAACTTGCGCAAAGGTGTGCCAATGGCAACGCAGGTGTTTGATGGTGCGTCTGAGCTAGAAATTAAGAAAATGCTTCAGTTGGCTGATTTGCCAGAATCTGGTCAAACAACATTGTATGATGGTCGTTCAGGTAAAGCTTTCGAGAGAAAGATTACTGTAGGTTACATGCATATGTTGAAGTTGAACCACTTGGTAGATGACAAGATGCACGCGCGTTCTACGGGTCCGTACAGTTTGGTTACACAGCAGCCTCTTGGTGGTAAAGCTATGTTCGGTGGTCAGCGCTTCGGTGAAATGGAGGTCTGGGCACTTGAGGCTTACGGTGCGGCTTATACGCTTCAGGAGGTTCTTACGGTTAAGTCAGACGATGTTCAAGGTCGTAATCGTATGTACAAAAATATAGTTGATGGGAATCTTCACATGGAGGCAGGTATGCCTGAATCCTTTAATGTGCTGATGAAAGAGATCCGCTCGTTGGGTCTTCACATTGAACTTGAAAAAGACAACAAATAGGTAGGTGACGTTATGATGAATAAAGGCATGGGAGATCTGCTGAATATATTTAAACAGCAGAAAGATACAGAAGAATTCGATGCGATTCGCATTGGTTTGGCATCACCTGAAGTTATCCGTTCGTGGTCTTATGGTGAAGTTAAAAAACCAGAGACGATCAACTACCGTACATTCAAACCTGAGCGTGATGGTTTGTTTTGTGCCAAGATATTTGGTCCTGTTAAAGATTATGAGTGTCTGTGTGGTAAGTACAAGCGTTTAAAGCACCGTGGTGTTGTGTGTGAAAAATGTGGCGTTGAAGTTACTAACACTAAAGTACGTCGTGATCGTATGGGTCATATTGATCTAGCGTGTCCTGTTGCGCATATCTGGTTTTTGAAATCACTACCGTCGCGTATTGGTTTGTTCCTTGATATGACACTGCGCGATATTGAGCGCGTATTGTATTTTGAAGCATTTGTGGTAGTAGAACCGGGTATGACAACGCTTGAGCGTGGTCAGTTACTAAGTGACGAAGCTTATCTTGAAGCAGTAGAAGAATTCGGTGATGAATTCGATGCAGGTATGGGTGCTGAAGCCGTTCTTAAAATGTTGAGAACAGTTGATATTAAAGAAGCGATTGTTGATCTTGATGAAGAGGCAAACAATACAAACTCTGAAACTAAATTAAAGCGCATCAGTAAGCGTACTAAGTTAATGGAGTCATTCCTTGAGTCGGGCAATAAGCCTGATTGGATGATTATGACAGTACTTCCAGTTCTTCCGCCTGATCTACGTCCATTGGTGCCGTTAGAAGGTGGTCGTTTCGCTACGTCTGATCTTAATGATTTGTATCGTCGTGTTATTAACCGTAATAACCGTCTGCGTCGTTTATTGGATTTGAATGCGCCAGATATCATTGTGCGTAACGAAAAGCGTATGCTACAAGAATCTGTTGACGCGTTATTAGACAACGGTCGTCGTGGTCGTGCGATTACAGGCTCTAATCGTCGTCAACTTAAATCTTTGGCAGATATGATCAAAGGTAAGCAAGGTCGTTTTCGTCAGAACTTGTTGGGTAAACGTGTTGATTATTCTGGTCGTTCGGTAATCGTAGTTGGTCCTGCGCTAAGACTGCACCAGTGTGGTCTTCCTAAGAAAATGGCATTAGAGTTATTTAAGCCATTCATATTTGGGAAATTACAACGTCGTGGCTTAGCCACAACAATTAAAGCTGCTAAAAAATTAGTTGAGCGTGAAACTCCTGAAGTTTGGGATATTCTTGCTGAAATTATTCGTCAGCATCCAATCATGCTTAACCGTGCGCCGACACTTCACCGTTTAGGTATTCAAGCATTTGAGCCAGTATTGATTGAAGGTAAAGCGATTCAGTTGCACCCGTTGGTATGTTCAGCATTCAATGCTGACTTCGATGGTGATCAGATGGCGGTACACGTACCATTGTCTCTTGAGGCGCAAACAGAAGCGCGTGTATTGATGATGGCAACCAATAACGTATTGTCTCCTGCAAATGGTGAGCCAATTATTGTACCGTCACAAGATATCGTACTAGGTTTGTACTACATGACACGTGAAAGTGTTAATGCTCTAGGTGAAGGTATGATCTTCGCTGATATTGAAGAAGCAAAGCGTGCTTATGAAGCAGGTAAGGCTCATCTTCATGCAAAAGTACAGGTACGTATTTCTGATAGTGATATTGATAAGAATGGTGAGAAAGTATTCCGTACTCGCAGACTTGAAACGACAGTAGGTCGTGCGATCTTGTCTGAAGTATTGCCAGAAGGTATGCCTTTTGAATTAATCAACTGTGTAATGAAAAAGAAAGCTATCTCTAGTGTAATCAACGAAGGTTATCGTCGTGTAGGCTTAAAAGAAACAGTGGTTTTGGCTGATCAGTTGATGTACACGGGTTACAAATACGCAACACTAGCAGGTGTTTCTTTCTGTGCTGATGACATGATGATTCCAGAGGAGAAATCTGAAATTATCGCTCGTGCTGAAGATGATGTTAAAGAAATTGAAAATCAATATGCTTCTGGTCTAGTAACTCAAGGCGAGCGCTATAACAAAGTTGTTGATATTTGGGCGCGTACCAATGAGCAAGTTGCTAAGGCAATGATGGATGGTATGGGTACAGAAGATGTGGTTGATGCTGATGGAAAAACTGTCCAGCAGGAATCATTCAACTCTATCTATATGATGGCGGATTCTGGAGCTCGTGGCTCTGCAGCTCAGATTCGTCAGTTGGCAGGTATGCGTGGTTTGATGGCAAAGCCAGATGGTTCAATCATCGAGACACCAATCACTTCAAACTTCCGTGAAGGCTTGAACGTACTGCAGTACTTTATCTCGACTCACGGAGCGCGTAAAGGCCTAGCAGATACGGCATTGAAAACAGCAAACTCGGGTTACTTAACACGTCGTTTGGTTGATGTTTCACAAGATATGGTGGTAATACTGGAAGATTGTGGAACTAGCGATGGCTTAGTAATGAAGCCAATTATCGAAGGTGGTGATGTTGTACAACCATTGGGTGATCGTGTATTAGGGCGAGTCACTGCGGTAGATGTTAAAAATAACAAAGATGAAGTGGTTATCCCTGCAAAAACATTGCTTGATGAAGAGTGGGTAGCAAAACTAGAAGATCTAGGTGTTGATGAGATCATCGTGCGTTCTGCTATTAGTTGTGATACTCGAAAAGGTGTATGTGTACAGTGTTATGGTCGTGATCTAGGTCGTGGTCACTTGGTGAATATGGGTGAGGCAGTAGGTGTTGTTGCTGCTCAGTCTATTGGTGAGCCAGGTACACAGCTAACCATGCGTACCTTCCATATCGGTGGTGCGGCAAGTCGATCAGCTGCTGATAATAATATTGTTGTTAAAAATACAGGTGTTGCGCATTTAAGTAATGTTAAAACTGTTGTCAATAAAGATGGAAACTTGGTAACTGTTTCTCGTTCGGGTGTTATCAGTGTACTTGATGAACAAGGTCGTGAAAAAGAGCGTTACAAGCTGCCTTATGGTGCGGTTGTTACTATTAAAGATAATGATTCTATTGAGGCAGGACAAGAGGTTGCAACGTGGGATCCGCATACACACCCAATTGTTACAGAAGTAGCAGGTACGGTTGATTTCGTTGATTTTGTTGATGGCTCTACCATCAATACTAATATTGATGGTATGACGGGTTTAAGTTCTACAGTGGTGACTGACCCAGCTGCTCGTGGCGCAGGCGCTAAAGATTTAAATCCAATGATTCGATTGCTTGATGATAAAGGAGATACTTTATTCTTCGAGAATACTGAAATTCCTGTTCAGTACCCATTAGCAGGTGGTGCAGTAGTTGGTTTAACTAATGGTGTAAAAGTACAGGTTGGTGATGTATTGGCACGACTTGCACAAGAGTCATCTAAGACTCGTGATATTACGGGTGGTCTACCTCGTGTTGCAGATATGTTTGAGGCTAGAAAGCCGAAACAGCCTGCAATACTGGCAGAAATTTCTGGTACATTCTCATGGGGTAAAGAGACAAAAGGCAAGAAGCGTTTAGTGATTACTCCAGATAGTGGTGATCATTACGAAGTATTGATTCCTAAGTGGCGAAACCTTGATGTATTTGAAGGTGAAAAGGTTGCCAAGGGTGAAATGATTGCTGATGGTGAGGCAAGCTCTCACGATATTATTCGTTTGTTGGGTCCTGTTGTTTTGGCTGAGCATATGGTTAAGGAAGTGCAAGAGGTTTATCGACTTCAGGGTGTAATTATCAATGATAAGCACGTTGAAATTATTGCAAGACAGATGATGAGAAAAGTCCTTATCACTGCGTCGGGTGATAGTCGTATGCTTAAAGGTGAGCAGTTGGATCTTTGGAGGGTTGAAGAAGCTAATGCGGCCTTGGTTGCAGAAGGTAAGCTTCCAGCCAAATTTGATCGTATCTTGTTGGGTATCACTAAGGCATCTCTGGTTACTGATTCATTTATATCAGCAGCATCGTTCCAAGAGACAACACGTGTGTTAACAGAGGCTTCTGTCCGTGGTGCGCGTGATGATCTGCGTGGTTTGAAAGAGAATGTTATTGTGGGTCGTTTGATTCCTGCGGGAACAGGCTTTAAGCATCATCAAGAGCGCCGTCGTAAGCAAGAAGAAGTTCAGCAGCAGCTTTCTGCATTAGCAGCGGAAGCGGAGATGATGAAAAATGCGGCAGAGGCTGAACCCGAGCAGGTAATTGAGATTACGGATGATTAGTAGTTCTCATGGTTCTTAGTGTCAGTAAAAAGGGGTAGTTTTATACCCTTTTTTAGTGTTTATAAAGTCCACCCCCCTTGTTTTTTGCTGTTTTGTATTTTGTTTGAAAAAGAATAGCTAAAAGCTTTAAAAATAAAAGTCCTGTCTTGACATGGTTGCCGTGTGGTAATAGAATTCCGCGCCTTATTGTTAAGACAGTCATTTGGCTGTTTTTCGGGTCTAGTAATTAAGATTCGAACTACTAAAAGAGTATAGAGAGAATTATTAATGTCTACTATTAACCAATTAGTGCGTAAACCTCGTAAGCGCAAAATGGAAAAGAGTAATGTGCCTGCGTTAGAGGCTTGTCCGCAAAGACGTGGTGTGTGTACGCGTGTGTATACAACAACGCCTAAAAAGCCAAACTCAGCAATGCGTAAAGTTGCTCGTGTACGTCTAACCAATGGTTTTGAAGTGAGTAGCTATATCGGTGGTGAAGGTCATAACTTGCAGGAACACTCGGTTGTATTGATTCGTGGTGGTCGTGTAAAAGATTTACCTGGTGTGCGTTATCACGTGGTACGTGGTTCGTTAGATACACAGGGTGTTTCTGATCGTAGGCAAGGTCGTTCTAAGTACGGTGCTAAGCGCCCTAAGTAGTGGCTCTGTAAGTGTTGTACTTACTAGTAAATAAATAGTGTTTGGTGTGGTTGCGAGTATAGCCACAGCAAAAAGTTGAATAATAGTAAACGAATGTAGTCGTTGTTAAAGAAGTGAGTTTTTTATGCCTAGAAGAAGAGAAGTCCCCAAACGTATCATCCTTCCTGATCCAAAATTCGGAAGCTTGGTTTTAGCAAAGTTTATTAATACCATTATGAAAGACGGTAAAAAGTCAATTGCTGAAAAAGTGGTATATGTGGCGCTTGATGAAATTGCATCAAAGAAGGGCGATGACGGAATGGAAATTCTTGATACTGCACTTGATAATGTACGTCCTTCGGTTGAGGTTAAGTCTCGTCGTGTGGGTGGTGCAACCTATCAGGTTCCTGTTGAGGTTCGTGCTTCTCGTCAAAATGCTTTGGCAATGCGTTGGTTAGTTGATGCGGCGCGTAAGCGTGGTGAGAAATCTATGGCGCTTAAATTGGCGGGTGAATTAATGGATGCGGCTGAGAAGCGTGGTTCGGCAGTTAAGAAGCGCGAAGATACACATAAGATGGCTGAAGCGAATAAGGCCTTTGCTCACTTCCGTTGGTAGGTGGTAAGTAGGCTTTAGTGTAAGGATAAAGTAGTGGCTCGTGCAACTCCCTTAGGTCGTTACCGCAATGTCGGTATTATGGCGCATATAGATGCAGGGAAAACCACTACAACAGAGCGAGTTTTATTTTACACTGGAGTGTCTCATAAGATTGGTGAGGTTCATGATGGCGCAGCCACCATGGACTGGATGGAGCAAGAGCAGGAAAGAGGGATTACTATCACCTCTGCTGCGACTACCTGTTTTTGGAAAGGGATGGGTGATCAGTTTGAAGAGCATCGTGTCAATATAATTGATACCCCCGGGCACGTAGACTTCACGATTGAAGTTGAGCGCTCATTAAGAGTGTTGGATGGTGCGGTTGCTGTATTTTGTGCGGTTGGTGGTGTAGAGCCACAATCCGAAACAGTATGGCGACAAGCTGATAAATATGAAGTTCCGCGTATTGCATTTATTAATAAAATGGATCGCATAGGGGCGGATTTTTTGCGTGTGGTAGATCAGATTCGTGAGCGTTTAGGTGCAAACCCTATTCCGGTGCAAATTGCTATTGGCGCAGAAGAAGATTTTAAAGGCGTGGTTGACCTGATTCAAATGAAGGCAATCAGTTGGGATGATGGTGATAAGGGTGTTAGTTTTACCTTGGGCGATATTCCTGTTGAATTGCAGTCAGAAGCAGAGCAGTGGCGTGAATTGTTAGTGGAAGCCGCGGCAGAAGCTAATGAAGAATTGATGGATGTATATCTTGAGGGTGGTGATCTAACAGAAGATCAGATTTATCAAGGGATACGACTTCGTACGCTGGCAGGAGAAATTATTCCAGCTTTGTGTGGTTCGGCCTTTAAGAACAAGGGCGTGCAGACAATGTTGGATGCGGTGGTGCGTTATTTGCCATCACCTTTGGATGTTCCTGCGGTTAAAGGTGTTGTTGAAAATGAAGGTGATAAGGTCGAAGAGCGTAAAGCTTCGGATGATGAGCCTTTTGCAGCATTAGCTTTTAAAATTGCAACAGATCCGTTTGTTGGTACGTTAACATTCTTTCGGGTTTACTCGGGTATGTTAAAAACGGGCGATATGGTGTTAAACCCTGTAAAGGGTAAACGAGAAAGAATAGGGCGTATCTTGCAGATGCATTCTAATTCTCGTGAAGAAATTAAAGAAGTTCGAGCAGGTGATATTGCTGCTGCAGTCGGACTTAAAGAGGTTACAACGGGTGATACGCTTTGTGAAAAGCAACACCCTATTACGTTAGAGCGATTAGATTTTCCAGAGCCGGTGATTTCGGTTGCGGTTGAGCCTCGTACTACGGTCGATCAAGATAAGATGTCGGTAGCATTAGGTAAGTTGGCTCAAGAAGATCCGTCTTTTAAAGTTCATACGAACGAAGAAACGGGTCAAACGATTATATCGGGCATGGGTGAATTGCACCTTGATATCATTGTTGATCGTATGAAGCGTGAATTTGATGTAGAGGCTAATGTGGGTGATCCGCAAGTTTCTTATCGAGAATGTATTCGTCAGGCGGTTGAGGCAGAAGGAAAATTTGTGCGTCAATCGGGTGGTAAAGGCCAATATGGTCATGTGAAGATTAAATTAGAACCATTAGAAGAAGGTTCTGGTTACGAGTTTGAAGACGCGATAACTGGCGGATCGATTCCTAAGGAGTTTATTCCAGCGGCTATGGCGGGTATGGAAGAGCAGCTACAGAACGGTGTATTGGCGGGTTGTCCTATATTGGATGTAAAGGTCACGCTTTACGATGGTTCATTTCATGATGTAGATTCAAGTGAAATGTCATTCAAGGTTGCTGGTTCATTGGCGATTAGGGAAGGTGTGTTGGCTGCATCTCCTGCAATGCTTGAACCTGTAATGAAGATTGAAGTAGTTATGCCGGAAGAATATATGGGTGATGTTATGGGTGATTTAAATCGTCGCCGTGGCATTGTTCAGGGTATGGATGACGCTCCTAATGGGAAGGTTGTTCGTGCAGAGGTTCCATTGAGTAAAATGTTTGGCTATGCAACTGATTTGCGTTCAGCAACACAGGGGCGAGGTAGTTACTCAATGGAATTTGCAAAATATGCCGAAGTGCCTGAAAAGGCATCGAATGCGATGGTAAATTAAAGGTGATTGATCATGTCCAAAGAAAAATTTGAACGTAACAAGCCCCACGTCAACGTGGGCACCAT
>CAZSXI010000028.1:0-12755 GCA_964611045.1 uncultured Cocleimonas sp.
CATCATGGGCTTTTTGTTTGGCTTGTTGATGGCTGACTTTGTCGTAGCCTTCTAATACTTTAAAGTCATTAAAGGAGAGGAATTTATCAACCGAATCGCCAAAGGCTTCCATGCTTAGGCTATTGCGTTGTTCTATTTGGTTTTCGATATAGTCAAAATAGCTGGATATGGTGCGTTCTAGCTTTTTTATTTCGGTTTCTTCTAGGTAGTTTTTGGCGATAACCACATCGGATTTTAATACTCTGCCATTGGGTGCATTTTTATAGGTGAGCATGCCTGATTTTTGTTTGTCTGCATCAACACGGTTATACACAATCTCGGCGGCGGTATGCCCTGTTATGGCGTAGTGGAATTTGTTTTGTACGTTGGCATAAAAGTGTTTGGCGGTGTCAGTTTGTTTGTCGTAATCTTCACAACATTCGGCAAATATATCAGTTATTTGTTGGTATATACGTCGTTCGCTGGCGCGTATGGAGCGAACGCGTTCGAGTAGTTCTTTAAAGTAGTCTTTACCAAAATATCTACCATTTTTTAGGCGATCATCATCCAATACAAAGCCTTTGATGATGTATTCTTTTAGGGTATTGGTTGCCCATATTCTAAATTGGGTGGCTTGGCGTGAGTTGACGCGGTAGCCTACGGCGATGATCATGTCTAGGTTATAAAAATCTACCTTCCTTTTTACATCGCGAGTTCCTTCTTGTTGAACTATTTCCAAATTGGAAATAGTTGAATCTGTTAGTTCATTATCTTCAAGAATGTTTGCTATATGCTTTGTGATAGCAGGAACTTGTACGCCAAACAATTCAGCCATACGTTTTTGGGATAGCCAAATATTTTCATCATGCAATAAAGTTTCTACTTTTATGCCACCATCAGCCGTGGTGTACAGTAAAAATTCTGTTAGTTCATCTTTTAAGGTGAGTTTTTTTTTCATCTAACAAGGTGCCTGAATATTTAGCTCATCACAAAACCCACGAATGATCTCATCTATCCCGCTCATATCGGTTTCTAGTTGTTTCAGCTCTTTACTCACCTCAGCCAAATCAATCGGCTCTTCTTCTTCAAAGGTGTCTACATATCGTGGAATATTGAGGTTGTAATCATTCTCGGCAATTTCTGCTAGCTTGGCGACGTGGCTGTATTTGTCTTCTGTTTTTCGTTGTTGGTAGGTGCTTATGATTTTGTCGATGTCTTCGTCGCGCAGATAGTTTTGGTTTTTGACTTTTTCAAAATGTGCGCTGGCGTCGATAAACAATACGTCATCTGGGTTTTCACGGCATTTTTTAAACACGAGTATGCAGGTGGGGATGCTGGTGCCGTAGAAGATATTGGCAGGTAAGCCAATGACGGTATCGAGCCAGTTGCGTTCTTCTATTAAATATCGGCGGATATGCCCTTCTGCCGCGCCTCTAAACAGCACGCCGTGGGGCAGAATGACTGCCATTGTGCCGCTGTCGTCGAGGTGGTGGAGCATGTGTTGCACAAAGGCGTAGTCGGCTTTGGAAGATGGCGCGAGCTTGCCGTATTGGCTAAAGCGGTCATCCGATTCAAATAGTTTATTGGCGCTCCATTTGGCAGAAAACGGCGGATTGGCGACCACGGCTTCAAACTTTTTGCCCTCATGTTGTGGGCGTTCTAGGGTGTCTTCTTGGCGTAGATCAAAGTTGCGGTAGTGTACGCCGTGCAGAATCATATTCATTCTTGCAAGGTTGTAGGTGGTACGGTTCATCTCTTGCCCATAGTAGTCGCCGACGTGTTCGACTTCGTGCGCGACGCGTAGCAATAGTGAGCCTGAGCCACAGGTAGGATCGTAAACTGATTTGATGCGGTCTTTGCCATGGGTGACGATTTTTGCGAGCAGTGTAGAGACTTGTTGCGGGGTGTAGAATTCGCCCGCTTTTTTGCCCGCACCACTGGCGAATTGCCCGATTAGGTATTCGTAGGCATCGCCTAATATATCGCTCTCGTTGTCATGGATTGCAAAGTCTATGGCTTCGAGGTGTACGAGTATTTTGGCGATGAGTTTGTTTTTGTCGTTTTCACTGCGCCCGAGCTTGGTTGAGGTTAAATCTAAATCTTCAAACAGATGGTCAAAATCGTCTTCGGATTCTGTGCCCATTGTTGAGCGTTCTATGCCATTGAGTACATTGGTGAGGTCATCTAGGATAAATTCTTCTACATCTTTGGCGCGGATCGCTAAACTACTAAATAACTCGGAAGGGTTGAGAAAGTAGCCCAGTTCTGCGACGGATTCGTCTTTAATCGCTTGTAGCATTTCTTTGCCAGCGTCGCTGTTTTCATCAATTTTGGCGAAGTCGTTGCCATCATCCATTATGGCGTTGGCGTAGAGGTGGAGCTTGTCTGACAGGTATTTGTAGAAGATAAAGCCTAGGCAATAATCACGAAACTCATCGGCATTCATTTTGCCACGTAGATCGTTGGCGATATTCCAGAGTTGTTGTTCGAGGCGTTTCTTTTGGTCTTCTGTCATTTAGTAGGATCCAGTAGATACATGAAATTTTTAGCTGGGAAACTCTATCATAAATTGAATGTACGAAGTGATACTATAAGGAACAATAGCTATTTTTATATCAATTCTAACTGATTGAATACCTTGAATTCACAAGGGTGTAACATGACAGTTCAATATTCACATAAACAGTTTTTTAGGCGTATGCCCAATAAACAACTGGAAGAATACTTTGATTCTGAAAGTATAGATTTAGGCATTGAGTTCGATAAGATCAAAGAAAATGATACTGAGGTTATATTTAATGCCTTTCTTGAGTTAGCTGAAGAGCAACAAACAATTATTGAAACTGATTTCCAGAATATTAATGCTTTGGCGTGTGAAGGGGGTATTCGAGCTTTAGTTGATGAATCTGTCTTTTTCCATGATGAAGTTTTCGTTGAATCTATTTCTGCAATTGATGGATTTCATTCTAAAGTTAGTAATTCTTGCCATTTTAGTAACACCACTTTTGTAACACTGGAACGATGTTACTAAAAAACTAGGTTTCTATAGGGTGGCTTAGGGTATTATAGGCAATAAAAAACCCGTAAAATCATTTGTTATCATGATCTTACAGGTTGTTTTGGTCTCTTGTAAGACCTTGCATTGGTGGAAGCGGCGGGAATTGAACCCGCGTCCGCAAACGCTCTGCCTGTAGGCGCTACATGTTTAGTCTGTCTATTAATTTAGCGATTATCTAACCAACAAACAGGATTGAAAACCGCGATTCTGGTAAAGTTTTAATGGCTCCGTCCCAGACGTACTTCACCGCGATTCCGTATAAATGATCCCGAACACTTGCCCTACGGACGAGGAAAGGTCAGGAGTCTAGTGATGCTTATTAAGCAGCTAGAGCGTAGTTGTCATCATTGGCAACTAAAGTTTTTTTAGATAGTGTTTAAGTGCTCACTAAACGCACTACATGCTCCTAAGGTTTCACAATCCACGTCGAATCCAGATCGCCCCCAAAGTTTGTCTTTAACTAAAAGACGGTTCGAAAGTCTATGACTTTCTAATGATGATAGGTGTACTTTAAAACACCCTATTTTGTAACACTTGGTTTATTTTACAGTTTGATTTTGATTCTGTCAGCTTTTGTCTGATTAAATTTTGATTCATTCTGCATCAAGCTTCACATCACTATAATAATAGAGTCTTAACTCCAGTTTTCAACAACTACTCCAATAAAAAATAATGGTACCTAAGTTTTTATCACTTGTATTTCTCGGGCTTCTACCCTTTCTTGTAAAGGCTTACCCAATCACGTCTTACCTTGAGATGGTAAAGATTAGTAGTGTGAGCAATGCATGGAAAACATTATCGCTTTCAAATACTTATTCTAACCCTGTGGTGGTATGCACTTATAATTTACCTTCAAGTGCTAGCAATGAAGGTTCTGTGCGTGTGCAGGTTGTGGGTTCTAGTATTCAAGTAAAAGTCCAACGACCCTTAAATTCTTCTGCCGTAACGGCTTCTGATGTGTATTGCACTATTTCAGAAGAAGGTTCCTATACTGTCCCTTTAAAATATGAAGCGCATACGATTGTTTCTACACAAACCAACAACAATAGTGGTTGGCAAATTTCTAAAACAGAAAATGTAACCGCTTCTAAAGTACAAACCTATGTTAGACCGGTTGTGACGGGTCAGGTAATGACGTATAACAATTCAAACTTTGTTTCTTTTTGGTCGAACCGTTGCAATAAAAGAACTAGCCCACCTTTTGAGACGGGTATTTGCGTGGGTAAACATACTGGTGAATCGTCTGTAACAAGCCCAACAACTGAAACACTCGGCTATTTCATTGCTGAAGCTGATGAATATACGCTTGCAAATGCTTATGTGAAAATTGAGATTGGTGGTGATTCTATTAGAGGTGTATTGGACTCTCCTCCTTATAATTATTCACTACCCCGTTCATACACTTATGCAACAGCAACTATTACGGCGATGGATGGTAGTGATGGTGGTTGGGCCGTTCTCTACGGTGCTTCACCTGTCTCAACACAACTAAGTTTGGCGATTGATGAAGATACTGTTAGCGACCCTGATCGCAATCATATAACCGAGCAAGTTGCCTATTGGGTGATGGAACCCATCGTAAAAACCTATGCAAACCTAAGTATTAATGAAGTTATGTATAGACAAGGCGGTGGCAAGTTAGAGTCTATTGAATTCAGTGTGTTAAGCAATGGTACGCTTTTAAACTATATGGTGAGTAGTCAAGACGACTCTACCGGACAGAATTATAGATTGCCTGATGTGAGCGTAAACTCAGGCGATTACGTTGTGTTTTATTCGGGTGTAGGAAGTAATAGTAGCTCGGGAGGCGTTCACCATATTTATTCGCAAGGTAGCACCAGTGTTTTATCAAATACGGGGGATGATATTGTATTGCTTAAACCTTCGAGCACGGATGCGACCACGCTTAATGGCAGCTCAGGCACTTTTAATGTGACACCTGTTGATTATATTAGTTATGGTTCTGGCGCTACTATTGATTCCATCCCTGTTAGCGTTAATGGTGTAACGGTTAGTTGGAATAATAGTGATATCAGTCGGCTAGGCGGAAGCGCAGTAGGTCAATCAATTAGTCTTACCCCTGATTCTACAGATACCAACACCAGTGTTTGTTGGGAGCTAACTACCAGCGGAGCTGCAAGTGCATGTTCGAGTTTTGTAGTAACGCGAGATACGGATGCATCTGGACATATTAATAGCTTGGGTAAAAGTAATACTGTATCTCCTCAACTTAACTTAGCTAAAAGCCTTTTAACAATATATGACCCATACAATGGCGCTAGCAACCCAAAAGCGATTCCGGGAGCAATTCTTGAATATATTATTACGGCGAAGAATAGCGGAGATTTAGCTTCGGATAACAATACCATCAAAATTTCTGACTTTATCCCTACTAATACCAAACTGTGTGTCAGTAACGTGGGAGACTGTGCGCCCCCCTACTTTGTAAATGGTACGCCGAGTAGTGGTTTATCACTGGCTAGCGTGACCTACTCCGACGATAACGGTGTAACGTATGCTTATTCACCGCCAGCAGATTTTGAGGGTACTAATAGCAATGTTACCAATCTGCGCGCATCAATGAATGGGGCTTTTCAGCCTCAAACTGGGGTTACAGCGCCTAATTTTCAGCTTAAATTTCGTGTGATAGTTAAGTAATAACACTCAAACAGGTTGTAAAAATTACAAATCGGCAAAAAAAGGGGGAGGTGGATATACTAATACTCAAAAAACAGCTCTTTTATAAGTCCACCCCCCCTCTTTTTTAACGATTTGTATTAAAATTCTGGTGTTTAGGTCTATGAAAACTAAAAAAGAATCATCTAATAGATAGAGCTACTTCTAAATATACTTTATGATACCCGCTTAGTTAATCAGCCCCCTTTGTAGGTTATTTCTAGCATGATAATACTCCCCGGTAATCGCGCTTTTTCTGATTTTAATAAGAATAAACTCCTAAAATCACTTCAGAAATCCATTCCAGAACTGATCGACATTCATGCCCGCTATTGGCACTTTGTGAAAACCACTGAAACCCTCAGTGAGGATGAAACAAAGCAGCTAAATGAGCTTTTAGAGTATGGTGAAATTTTCGAAGGGCAAGATACTCACGAGCCTTCGGGAGAATTATTTCTAGTAACACCTCGCCCTGGTACCATTTCACCTTGGTCGAGTAAAGCGACAGATATTTTGCATAACTGTGGCTTGAATGCTGTTAGCCGTGTTGAGCGCGGTGTTGCTTATTTTGTTGAATATAAGAGTGATTTTCACCAGCTTTCGGATGATCAATGCCAATTTGTTCGTGAGAACATCCATGACCGCATGATTGAAGTAGTGATGGATGATGGCAGTGAGGCAGAAGCTTTATTTAGCGATGCACAACCTGCCCCACTAAAAACCATATCGCTAGGTACTGATGCCCACGGCGCATTAAGCAAAGCAAATATTGATCTAGGTTTGGCGCTATCTACCGACGAGATTCAATATCTTGCAGATAACTATAGCGATCTAAAGCGTGACCCAACCGATGTTGAGTTGATGATGTTTGCGCAGGCAAACTCGGAGCATTGTCGCCATAAAATCTTTAATGCTGATTGGGTAATTGACGGGAAAGTACAAGATCAAACACTTTTCGGCATGATCAAAAACACCTTTAAAGAATCACCCGAAGGTGTGCTTTCAGCGTATCACGATAATGCTTCGGTGGTTGAAGGCTCGCAAGCGACTCGCTTCTTCCCTAATGCTAATTCACAAGAATACGGCTACACCAATGAGCCTGTTCATATGTTGATGAAAGTTGAAACACATAACCACCCTACGGCTATTTCACCCTTCCCTGGTGCTGCAACAGGTTCGGGTGGTGAAATTCGTGATGAAGGTGCGACGGGAAGTGGCTCAAAACCTAAAGCAGGTTTATGCGGATTTTCTGTTTCTAACCTAAAAATACCAGACAATATTCAACCGTGGGAAAAAGATCACGGCAAGCCATCACGTATCGACAGCGCTTTGGATATTATGCTCGAAGGTCCCATCGGCGCGGCGGCATTTAATAATGAATTTGGTCGTCCGTGTATCACGGGATATTTCAGAACCTATGAAGCGGAAGTACCCGGTGCTTCTAAGTTAGGCATTGATGGCAAAGAGCTACGCGGCTATCACAAACCGATTATGTTGGCAGGTGGTTTAGGCAATATTCGCCCGAACAATATTGACATGAAAGAACTGCCTGTGAATACGCCCATTATCGTTTTGGGCGGCCCTGCAATGTTGATCGGTTTAGGCGGTGGCGCGGCATCCTCTATGGCAAGTGGCACTTCGGCAGAATCATTAGATTTTGCATCAGTACAACGTGGCAACCCAGAAATGGAACGTCGCGCACAAGAGGTTATCGACCGTTGTGTGGCGATGGGCGATGACAACCCTATATTGTGGATTCACGATGTGGGAGCGGGTGGAATTTCAAACGCTATCCCTGAAATTGTTAATGATGCTGGGCGTGGTGGTAAGTTTGAAATCCGTACCGTACCCAATGATGAGCCAAGTATGTCACCGATGGAAATTTGGTGTAACGAGGCGCAAGAGCGTTATGTGTTGGCGATTGATGAGAATAAGCTTGATGCTTTTATTAGCTTGTGTGAACGTGAGCGTGCGATTCATGCGGTAGTAGGTTTTGCCACCGAAGAACGTCACTTGATTGTTAGTGATGGTCTTTTTGAAAATAATCCCGTTGATATGTCGATGGAGATGTTACTAGGCAAGCCACCAAAAATGTTGCGTGACGTTCATCACAAAACATTCCATAAACCAGAATTTGAGCTGGATGGCATTAAGCTAGATGAAGCGATTGAGCGTGTTTTAAGTTTGCCCACGGTCGCCTCAAAATCATTCTTAATCACCATTGGTGATAGATCAATCACAGGCATGATTAACCGTGATCAGATGGTTGGCCCGTGGCAAGTGCCTGTGGCGGATGTTGCTGTAACAGTTGCGGATTATGTTGGTTACAACGGTGAGGCAATGGCTCTAGGCGAACGTACACCCATTGCGTTAGTTTCACCTGCCGCATCGGGTCGCATGGCGATTGGCGAAGCTATTACCAATATTGCTGCCGCAAAGATTGGCAAAATATCGGATATATTCTTATCCGCAAACTGGATGGCTGCGGCAGGTTATGAAGGTGAAGATGCAGCGTTGTTTGATACGGTAAAAGCGGTGGGCGAAGAGCTTTGTCCGCAACTGGGTATTGCGATTCCAGTGGGTAAAGATTCGCTGTCGATGAAGACAGTTTGGGATCAGAAAAATCTTGAAAGCGCCTCCAGCAATGAAATGATCAATCACGAAATGACGGCTCCACTGTCATTAATCATCACAGGTTTTGCAATTGTTGAAGATGTACGTAAAACACTTACGCCACAGCTTCGTACCGACAAAGGTGATTCTGACTTAATTTTAATTGACTTAGGTAAAGGTAAAAACCGCCTAGCCGCTTCAGCATTGTCACAAGTGTATTCACAAGTGGGCGCACACGCACCTGATTTGAATGATGCAGATACCTTGATCAACTTCTTTAAAGTGATACAGCTATTAAACAGTGAAGACAAGCTGATGGCATACCATGATCGCTCTGACGGTGGCTTGTTGGCTACGTTAACCGAGATGGCATTTGCTGGATATACAGGTATTGATATTCACCTAGACGATGTCGCTAAAACACCGCTTGAAGCTTTATTTAATGAAGAGTTGGGTGCAGTGATTCAAGTGCATCACACCGATACCGAAGAAGTATTATCGGCATTGCGCGAGGTAGATTTAGGTAGTTGCTCTCATGTGATTGGCAAACTCAACGATACTGATGATATTAATTTCACTTGGGCAAGTAAGGCAATTTATCAAAGTGGACGTAGCGATTTGCAGAAAATTTGGGCAACAACTAGCTATCAAATGCAGGCGTTACGCGATAATGACAAATGTGCAAAAGAAGAATTTGAGCGACTTGATGATACAGACGATGAAGGCTTAACGGCTTCTGTCACGTTTGATATTGCAGAGGATATTTCTGCGCCTTACATTAACACTGGCGTCCGTCCTTCAATCGCAATTTTACGTGATCAAGGCGTAAACGGACAACAAGAAATGGCGGTGGCATTTGACCGCGCTGGCTTCCGTGCAGTCGATGTTCACATGACCGATGTAATTTCAGGTCGTACTTCACTAGATGATTTTAAAGGCTTGGTCGCTTGTGGTGGCTTCTCTTACGGTGATGTTTTAGGCGCTGGTGGCGGATGGGCAAAAACCATTCTACATAACCCCCGTGCAAAAGATGAATTCAGTGCATTTTTTGAACGTAATGATGTCTTTGGATTAGGCGTGTGTAACGGCTGTCAAATGTTCTCTCATCTGCGCCACATGATCCCGGGTGCAAGCCATTGGCCAGAGTTTTACCGTAATGAATCGGAGCAGTTTGAAGCTCGCCAAGTAATGGTTGAAGTCATGGACTCGCCTTCTATCATGCTACAAGGAATGCAAGGCTCTAAAATGCCTATTGTGGTTGCTCACGGTGAAGGTCGCGCGGTATTTACGGGCACGAACAAAGCAGAAGATACTATCAGCAATGGTTTTGCCAGTATGCGTTATATCGACAATAGCGGCGAACCTACCCAACATTACCCTGAAAACCCTAACGGTGCAGAACTTGGCTTAACAGGTTTGTGTAGCACCGATGGTCGTTTCACGATTATGATGCCACACCCAGAGCGTGTCATTCGCACTGCAACAAATTCATGGCACCCTGATGAATGGGGAGAAGATAGCCCTTGGATGAGAATGTTTAGAAATGCGCGGGTTTGGACGGATTAATGTCCACCCCCCCTGTTTTTACTCGATTTGTAATTACAATAGTGTGTTAATTAACCGATTCAATTGAAACTAACCCTATGAAACCCACACATAACTTTTCATTCAAAGGACGCGATGACACCCAGATAGCAGCATACGCTTGGCTACCCAATACCGATCAAGCATCATGGAAAGGCATAATACAAATATCTCACGGCATGGCAGAACACGCCTTGCGTTATGGTCGGTTTGCAAAATCCTTAAATAAAGCAGGTTATGCAGTCTATGCCAATGATCATCGCGGACACGGCAAGACAATCACAACAACAGAAGATACAGGATTCTTTGCAAAAAAGGATGGTTGGTCGCTAGTTGTAGATGATATGAACGCGCTAAATTACACAATCAAAGATGCACACCCGTCACTGCCCATTTACCTTTTCGCCCACAGCATGGGAACATTTATATCCCAACAATATGTCGCTGATTATGGCAAAAATATCACAGGCTTAATTCTCTCTGCCAGCATCGACAATGCAGGGTTTCTACGAAGAGTAGGTTTGCTCATTGCAAAAATTGAACGTCTAAGAATCGGCGCTAGAGGGCAAAGTAAATTACTCAATGCCATGAGCTTTGGTGATTTTAACAAACCCTTCAAGCCCAACCGTACAGAGTTTGACTGGCTATCCCGTGATAATATTGAAGTGGATAAGTATATCAACGACCCACTCTGCGGGTTTATCGTCACCACCCAGTTATGGATTGATTTACTCCAAGGGCTAGGTACGATGGCGTTAGAATCAACTCGTGCAAACGTACCTAAAACATTACCCATATTGCTCATCACTGGCGGCGATGACCCTGTCACTCAAAAAGGTAAAACTGTGGATAAATTGAAACTTGCTTATGAAAAGGCGGGCATTAAAAATGTGTCTGCTAAAAAATACACAAATGGAAGACACGAAAGCCTCAATGAAACTAATCGAGATGAGATAACAGCAGACATTATTGATTGGTTGAACGCTACTTAACTCCTTTCCAGCCGTATTATTGGCTATTTCATTACTATTTGGTGTTTCCCAAAATACAAATCATCGAAAAAGGAGGGGGGGTGGACCAGAGCAAACGCATTAAAAATTACTAATTTTGTCTTTCTACACACAATTTTGTGTTTATAAGTGAATTTATCAGCAATTTTCCGTGCCCTTCGACTCCGCTCAGGGTACTGCTAGGTTATTTTTAGCGTACGGCAGCTTCCTGAGCGGAGTCGAAGGGTGCGAGGGTGCGGACAGGATAAAACAATGTAAGCTATTGATAATATAGCCTTGTTTTAAGGCGTTATCCTAGTGTGGATAGTAAATTAATCATCTTTAGCTTTTTTTGTAATCCACCCACCTCATTTTTTGATGATTTATATCCAATAAACCTTTATGAGAGAAGCTCCTTATGCGTTTATCCCAGCAAATTAAACAAAACTCACTCGCGATAATCAGCCTATTCGTAGCGCTCTCTGCATTAGGCTACAACACATGGCGTAATGAACTCAGCGAATCCAATAGAAACATTCGCCAATCTGGTTTTGAAATCATCATGCACGTTGGTGAGTTACAAAAAATTGCCTACCTCTCACACTTTGATAGAGACCAAAATAAAGGAAACCCAAGACTAGGTTGGACAGAAGTCTTACTCATAAAAGATCTAAGCCATTTAATGCCTAAAAAGATTCAAGATAAATCAGAAAACCTACTTGAGGTGTGGCGTGAGAATTGGCAAAAGTTGACAGATGAAGATGAATTGAGCTTAGCCTCTATTGATATAGCCTTGCTTGAACTGCGTACTGAGGTGTTGTTGACTATGAAGCAGTTGGAGTAGTTGATAATACTTTTCACCTATTTTAACTCTGACAAATAAAATCACATGAGTCAGACTCCAATACCTGTAAATTAAGAAAAAAGCCCCCTCCACCTAGCAGGGGGAGAGTTAGGGAGGGGTAGAAAGTTAAACTATATAGCTATCTTTGAGCTTCTACCCTCTCTCCAACTCTCTCCCTGCTAGGGAGAGAGGGCTGAATTTACTGGCATTGGGCATGACAGGGTTGATCAACGCTTTAACTTTTTTTGATTTTCGAGAAAAAGGGGGAAGTGGGTATTAAATTATTCATTTTCAAGCTATTTTTATAGCCACCTCATCACTTTTTCGATGATTTGTATTTTATATATACTAAAATAAGAAAATAAAAGTTGAACTCAAATATAAAGAAACTAAACGTAGCTATGGATGTTGAACAAATCAAATTAAAAGCGGACGCACTCTTTTCAGAGGCTCGCTTTATTACAGATATTCAGACAGATGTAGAATATCAAAATGCATTGGCGCTCATGGATGACTTAATCGAAGACTACGACAAACAACGCCCACTGATTGAAATTCTCTCTGCGTCTATTGAACGATGGGAGAATACGGCTGATGAATTTACAGAGTTTAACCAGCGCATAAAAGCCTTAGGCGGCGTGGCAACCTTAAAGCTACTGATGGAACAACACGGGCTTGGCATTGCCCATGTTCCAGAAATTGGCTCAAATACTTTGGTGTCAAAGGTTTTAAATGGTAAACGGAATTTAACGCGTAACCATATTGAGGCTTTGAGTGAACGGTTTGGGGTTAGCCCTGCTCTTTTCTTTTAGTAAGATGACTATTGGTCTTTCACGTTTGTCGTAATCTCATAGCTTATTTAAATGACAATTACTATAATCTACGTCAATAAAAATAATTACTTATAAATATATTATGATTCAAATTATAGCAGGTCTTACTGGAGCCTTTCTGATTGTAGGCACTCTTTTATTGATGATACACCGAGAAAGAAAAAAGAATCATTATACTC
>CAZSXI010000029.1:0-12694 GCA_964611045.1 uncultured Cocleimonas sp.
TTTTATGCCGATTTGTATTAAATTTCGGTGTATTTAATCTCAAACATAATTACAAATCGGCATAAAACAGGGGGGGTGGACTTTAATAAAGGGCTTTTCTAATACCAAATAGCATCAAAAACATCAAAAAGAAGAGGTTTATGCCTCCACCACTTGAATAGCCTTGTTGATGTTGGATTTTTACGCTTTTTCCTTCTTTTGCTCGCTCTCTAAAACGAGCTAACTCGCTGTCTAAGTTTTTAATCATGTCATCAAAAGCAACATTGAACCCTTGTAGTGATTTTTGTGCCATTACGCTATCCACTCCGATGGCGGTTGATCGCTTATTCAAGCTACTCACACCCGGCGCGCGCAATAACATCTTGCGACTTCTTACATCAAACACCGCTGTATCTACAAAGGTTTGTATACTGTTCTCATTACCCGGAATAACGTACAGTCCGACAATCGTCCAGTATAAAAGTGAGGCATTATTTTGTCGTGATTGCGTCACTTGATCATAAGAAACCAATGCCATCACATCAACATTATGAAGGCGTGCCATGCGATCTAAAGTATCAAACCCGCTTACCCCACGAACACGGGTTTGACGTAAATATACACTGGGGATAATGGTAATACTGTCGATAAAACGATGCTTACCAAAGGATGATTTCACTTTATTTAACAGTTTAAGTTTATTGGTTTCGCTAATGCTATTACCACGCCAATTTTTTGATGGTAAAAAGGCAATACCCACTTTAACAGGCAGGTTTAATACAGGAATTTCTTCTTGATGTTTTACGCGAGAATCTTTACTCGGATAGAGAAAATCAACCAAACTGCTAGAAATAGCATTGTGTCCTGATTTTTTACTCACGAGTTGTGAGCACCCGCTGAGTGAAGCTAATAATACAATTGATACAATTATTTTAAACATGAATACCCCTTTTTTTAATTCATTTGAAAAGGAGTATATCTTTTTATATGATCTTTAATTAAGTTAATTAGAGATCACTTAAGGAGAGTTTACAAATCTAGCTTGTTACGCATAGCTTGCATATTAGTGGTACCGCCAGTAAGTGAATTAATCACTTTTCCCTTACTATTGCTGACTAAAAAGAATGGCACACCTGACTGCTTAGTTTTTTTGAAAAACTTACCATCGGCATCTAACAAAGTAGGAAACGGATAATCAGATGCATACTTTTCAGTTGTTTTTTGTGAATCTTGCCCGACAATAACTTTGACTTCCATTCCCTCTATTTCCAATTGGTTTTTCAAAGAAATAATTGTTGGCTTCAGCGCTTTACAGGCAGGACACCACGGAGCGACATATACAGTAAGGCATTTTTTTACCGCACAACGACCACCTAATTTTCCGCTTACGCTAGAAAATTCATCTTGATTATGGACGACTAAGGTTTCGCGTGGCATATCAGGATTTTTACCCAATATAAAAAACGCAATCATACCTACAACAGCGAGTGCAATTAGTTTATTCATTCTACAAAACTTTATTATTATTAATATTGCTACTGATTTTAACTAAAATTTATCCAATACTTTATACTTTCAGACGAGCTGTTATTTCATTAGAGGCCTCATAAATTAAACACAATGAATATTTTTGATAAAAAAATCGACAGAACTAACACCTACAGTGAGAAATGGGAGAAGTATAAAGGTCGCGACATTATTCCCATGTGGCTAGCAGATTCTGATTTTGAGACTGCACCAGAGATTACCCAAGCTTTGCAAGAGCGTGTTGCACAAGGTGTGTTTGGTTATTCAGAGCAACCAACGAATGGCGCTCAAGATGCTATTCAATCACATTTACAATCACAGTATGGTTGGGCAATTGATAAAGACTGGATTGTACCGCTACCCAGTTTAGTGAGAGGTTTGGCTTTATCCTGTGCGGTTGCAGGTGATGATAATGATAGTGTCATTATTCCTCAGACAATTTACTCCCCTTTTCAGTTTATTCCTGAAACAGAGAATCGCAATGTTATTGCTGTTCCTATGTGTTTAGATGTAGATAAAAAGCGCTGGGTGTTAGATTTAATCGCTTTAGAAAAAGCCATTACTACTGAGTGTAAAATATTACTTTTTTGTAATCCTCATAACCCTGCTGGAACGGTTTACACCCAAGAAGAACTAGAAAACATACAGGATATTTGTAAGCGCCATGATTTGCTCATTTGCTCTGATGAGATTCATTGCGACCTTATTCTTGATGAAAATAAAAAACACATTCCTCTAGCAACACTCAATGAAGATGCCGCTAATCGAACCATTACACTCATGGCAGCCAGCAAAACCTTTAATGTTGCGGGACTGGGGTTTGGCTTTGCGATTATTCCAAATAGTGAGTTAAGGGGGAAGTTTAAGATTATCGTTCGCCAGCGTATGCCTGATATTAATATTCTGGCACAAATAGCGACTGAAGCTGCTTTTAAACATGGAGAAGAATGGCGACTACAGCAGATTGAATATTTACGCGCTAATCGTGATTATTTAATGCGCGAAATTAATAGTATCAACGGACTAAAGATGTATCCGCTTGAAGCTACATTTTTAGCGTGGATTGATGTTTCTGGATTAGATTTAGATGATCCTGAAACTTTTTTTGAGAATGCTGGCGTTGGCATTTCTGCCGGTAAATATTTCGGTGATGATAATTTTATTCGCCTAAACTTTGCTTGCCGTCGATCCTTAGTTGAAGAAGCGGTTGAACGTATCAAAACAGCCATTAAAGCACACCACAAAAAAGCCGATTAGAAATGAATTCCCAATCGGCTCTTGCTATTGTAGGTTGGCGCTGAATTTGAGAAGTTCAACAAACATCGTCATGTTGGGCTTCGTTCCTCTGCCCCAACCTACTTATACAAATAGAACTATTTCACTCTTTCGGTATCTTGGTTATTGGTTGTTCCACGCCCGTTATCTATTATTAGTTTTCCTGAAGTGCTAGTTGTTGGATTACTAGGATTTGTTGGCGCTACACCTGCCGTTTCTGATCCACCGCCACCACAAGCTGTTAATACAATAGTGCAGAATACAGCCGTTATAAATAATGTTATCTTTTTCATTTTAAACCTCAAATTTCATAGTCATGCATTAATTTGAGTTGGGATATTTGCGCACCCCAACTCATTAATCATAAATTAATTCGTTATTGTAACAATCAGTTGTGCCCATGCTTCGTTGCCTGAGGCATCCGTAACTTCGTACCAAATATCTGCAAAGTTTCCTGCGCTATTTGGCTCAGCTGTATAAATGATACTGTTACCAGAGCGTGCGGTTGTTCCTATCCACGCAGTATCAACTACTGTAAGTACGAGCCCGTTGCCTACATCGTTGGCTATAACATTTACTGAAACAGAATCTCCTTGGCGTACTGTTGCAGTATCATTATTAGCTTTAAATACTGTACCGCTACTTTTCTTGATTGTTACAACGGCTCTTGCCCATTCTTCATTGCCGACAGAATCAACAACCGAGTACCAAATATCTGCCGTTCCTACAAAACTAGGATCAGCTTGATAAACAATACTATTGCCTGAACGAGTAACCGTACCAATCCATGCTGTATCAACCACGGTTAGCACAAGACTTGTTCCTGTATCATTTGCCAACACATCAATGGTTACTGATCCACCCGGTGTCGTTTCAGCAGTATCATCATTTGCGACAAGAACAACTGGCGGAACCGTACTAGTGACCACTACCGAAACATAAGCCCACTCCCAAGCTAAACCAGGTGAGCTAATACCGTACCAAAAACCATCCGTACCGCTATAGCCCGTATTGGGCGTATATGTTACTTGCCCATTTGCAATTACAACATTGCCATAGTTCGCGCCATCTGCGTGCTCAAGTATTATAGTGTTACCCGTATCATTTTGTAATACGTCAATCGTTACAGCGCTACCATCTGATGTTGCTGTATCGTTGTTTGCAGCAAAAACAGGGGTAGACACTAAATCCTTTATATTTTTAACATAAATATAACTACCTTGAATCGGGATACCACCTGTAACCAATGAGTCAGCAATTAAAGTAGCGCCATTTTGAGTGTTTGCCGCAACCTCAGCAAGGTTCATCTTGTAGTAAACACCACCATCAGTGAAGAAGTTATAGTAAAACTCTTCTTTGTCATCAACATAACAAGTATGCGATTGATAAGTATTGATAAGGCCTGCTCTAGTGAAAGGTAAGTTCAACCAATATTTACCGTGTGGTCTTTCTGAATTAATATCCATTATCGTTCTTGCAAAAGACACACCATGGTTCGTTGTAATCGCTATATTATTGGTCTCTGAAAAACACGTATGACCCGGTCCAGAACGAATTCCTATATCAACATTGTTTGCAATCTTCCAACGATTAACATCGATAATGCTGATTGAACCACCTGCCATACCTACGTATACGTGTCTATTATTTGGTGCAAAATCTGCATTATGCCCACCAGGAATACCGGGGTAAAAACAATCAACTGGAAAATCATTACTCGGGTCTTGAGCAGAGCTTCGTGCTATCCCTTCTCTTTGAAATAATGCCGCATACCGAGACTCTCTATTAGGGTTTGGACCACCAATAGAAATACTCTTTCTAAATGTACTTCTGTAAATTGAGATACAAGCGTCTAGTATTCGATCTGATTTTACTTTGCTTAATGGTGTTGTACGTTGCAAATCCATTCGCTTAACTAGCTCTAAACCATTAGTTGTTAACTTCATATGAATCAAAGAATGAGCTACACCAATATTATAATCAGCATCAGTAACACCTCTGCCATTTGAATTCATATTACCTACATGCTCGCCTTCTTCTGTAGCATAAAAATCAGCTTGTTGAGCAAGCGGTAGATTTGTTCTATCACGAGGAATGATCTGGTGAATAGAGCTTCGCGTAGGTAAATGATTAACAAGCGTACTGACCAAAGTTGAACCTACTTGTTGCACATGATAAACAGAAATTTGTTTATTAGCACGATCAACAATGGCCGCATAATCGGCTGTTAGCCAATAAGGATGCCCACTGATTTGATCACCACCGTGAGAATTACTAGGTCTAGCACACTGATACTTAAGCGCTCCTGCAGCTGTATTAGCATCTGCATGGCTTAATAGCTGAGTGCCATCTGTTAACGTACAATCAACATTTTCACCAATGATTCCTACGACTTCATCTGTTTCAACATTGATGAATGAACCCATTGGACGGTTTCTAGCCACCATTAAAATAACATTAAACTTTTTGTTATAAGCATCACCTGAGCGCGGCGTATGAATCAAGTCTATCTGTTTAGTTAAATTCATTGAGGTTGTGCCATTTGTATCTTTTCTTAGCTCAATAACATTTACAAAGTTCGACCCTTTAGGCACACCGTAAAGTTTACTGTTAAACCCATTATCGGCATGGTGCCCTAAATTACCGGGGACATCGAGCGTATTAACCAAAGTCATATTATCAATATCAATCTCAAGAATTCTATTGCCTGTGTTTGATGTTGCCGTGGTGTTGTGTTCATCTGCAAAAAACGCATGAACCTTATCACCCGAAGCCGCAAAACCTAGTTGAGTTGTTAATATTATTGATGCTATGGAAGCAACAAGAGAGAGCTTGCCCTTATAAGCAAGTATGCTAGGGGAACACTTCATTATGATTATTTCCTTGTTTGGAGAGATTTTTATATTTGATAGACATACTATTCAAATAAAGATCAAAAGTAACTATCCATACTGATAAACGGAGGGTATCACTGGATAAACCAGAAAAAAGTGCTAATATTCTTGTTAAATCATAAGAAGGAAACGCTATGTTCATCTCAAATTTAGAATTTATGACAGGTAAAAAAGTCATCAAACACTTAGGCTTAGTTCAAGGAAGCTCGGTACGAGCAAAACACGCAGGCAAAGATATTATGTCGGGTATTAAGAATATGTTTGGTGGTGAGCTAACGGCATATACCGAACTACTGCACGAGTCACGCGAAGAAGCTACCAACCGCATGATTGAGCAAGCCAAAGCCATTGGCGCCAATGGTGTGCTCAATGTACGTTATTCAACATCCAGTATTACCGCAGGTGCGGCTGAGATTTATGTTTATGGAACAGCCGTTGTATTAGATATGAACACCGACGAATTTAATCAATAGTTGCCAGCAAGGATTAACCATTATGGAACAAATAATCATCACCATCGTGCTTGTCACACTAGGCTACTTTTTTGGGCGACGCGCTGAAAGCAAGCACTTTAAAAAGCTCATAGAACGCGAAGCCGTAATGAACGCCCTGCCCGCGATGGCAAGCCGTATCCCACCAGATAATGGTGAATACGATCAAATGCTAGTTTCAGGCAGTGTGGTGATCGCTAACGATTACTTTAAAAGCTTTGTGGCAGGTTTACGTAACCTCTTTGGCGGGAAGATTTCAACCTATGAAACCTTACTCGATCGTGCACGTCGTGAAGCGGTTTTACGCATGAAAGATCAGGCAAAATCTTTAGGGGCAGAAGCTGTTTTTAATGTGAAATATGAGGCTTCAAATATCTCAGGGCAATACAGCAAGAGGCTCCCCATTTTAGAGGTTCACGCGTATGGAACAGCTTTAAGAAAGCTATGAAATATGAAAATCCAAAAATACCCGAACATATAAATACCAGCCGAGAACACCCTCTCAAAGAATTCTCCACGCTGTTAATTGCCTCCATCGTATTTGTTATAATTGCCTCACTGTTACTAGGCTTTGGTGGAAGCTGGCTAGCAGGAAAAATCCCCTTTAGTGCTGAAAATAAAATCGCAAGTATGTACGACATCACTCAGCACACTGATAATAAAACACACCCAGAAATTACCCAGTATTTACAAACACTCGCCGATAAAATCAGCAAAGCACAAAACCTAGCGCCCGAAATGAAAATCACCACGCATTATATGGATGATGATACGGTTAATGCTTTTGCGACTTTAGGGGGCAATCTATTCATCTATCGTGGTTTGCTAGAAAAACTCTCCAGCGAAAATTCATTAGTCACTTTATTAGGGCATGAAATTGCCCACGTGAAATACCGCCACCCTATAAAATCATTAGGGCGAGGTATTGCCGTCAGCATCGCCATGACAACCGTTATGGGGAGTACCGACTCGCAAGTGTTGGGTGATGCAGGCATGCTAACCGTTTTGAAATTCAGCCGTGATATGGAAAAACAATCGGATGAAGAAGCCATGCAAACGCTACAAACGCTTTACGGACACTTAAATGGTGGTGCAAGATTATTTGAAATTTTCCACGAAATGCGAACAGAAACAGATAACGAAGAACCTGCTGAGTTTTTTAGTACGCATCCCTTGGATGAAAAACGTATCAAAAACTTTTCAACGGTTGCCAAGCAAAAAAACTGGAAAGAAATGGGTGAGTTGACGCATTTGCCTGACTTTTTCAAACAGTCGCTTAACTAACCCCTTGATAATTTTCCCAATAACCCCAATCATCTACCGATGAAATTTATAAAATACATAGTTGCCATACTCTTCTACTATATTTTCGATAGCTTCTTCGCAGGCTTTATCGGCTTACTCGTTGGTGCCTTCATCAGCTTTAAACTCTCGGGTGGTCTAGTCGGTCAACTCAGCGGCTTTGGCAACGTCGGTGGCATCACTGGCATCAAAACAGAAAAACAATCCATCTTCTTTAAAACGGCTTTTACCCTCATGGGGACACTTGCCAAAGCAGACGGGCGTGTATCCGAACAAGAAATCGCCCACGTCGAAAAGTTTATGACCCAGCTCAATATGAGCGACAAGCACCGCAAACAAGCAATAAACCATTTTAAAGAAGGCTCCAAAGCTGATTTTAAGATTGAGCCCCTACTCCAAAAATTTAATCAAGTCACCGCTAGATCACCCAACCTAAAACAAATGTTAATGGTTTACTTAGTACGCGTGGCATTAGCAGATGGTCAGCTCCATCCCAAAGAAACCGAATTATTACGCAAAATTGCACCACAACTAGGCTACTCAGACCAAGCCTTCGAACAATTCATGACAATGTTACATGGGCAAGATCAATTCGCAGGCGGTTCATACCAACAAGGAGCAGGTGGCGTAGGCGGTTACACCTCTGCCAGCGCAATCGATTCAGCTTACCAAGCCCTAGGCGTATCAAAAGACAATACCGATGCCGAAATCAAAAAAGCCTATCGCCGATTAGTACGCGAATATCATCCTGATAAGCTTATGGGACAGGGTTTACCGGAAGCAATGATCAAAGAAGCGACTGAAAGATCGCAGGAGATACAGACGGCTTATGATTTGATTAAGAAGTCTCGTGGTGTGAAGTAAAGATGTCCACGAAAGGTTCGAAAAGATACGAAAAAAATAAATACTTAAATACAAAACGTCAAAAAACAGGGGGGTGGACTATTAAAAGTGCTTAAAAATAGCCTTTTTTATAGTCCACCCCCCCTGTTTTTTGACGTTTTGTACATGGAAAGCCTAACTTATTTGACGATTCATACATAAATTGCGATAATTCCACATATAGCACATATACTTTTAGGATTTATCGCATGGCACAACTACATTTTTACATCCCAGACCAGCTTGCTGAAAAAGTAAAAGTTAAAGCGGAGCACTCTCACCTCTCGGTCTCAAAATACCTAGCCAAACTGGTTAAAAAAGAGGTCGCAGATGAATGGCCAGACAATTATTTTGAGGTGTTTGGCTCTTGGGAAGGTCAACCATTAGAAAGACCAGAACAAAGTGAAGTAGAAACCAGAGAAAGCTTCGATTAATGTTTCTCCTAGATACCAACGTGTGCATTCATCTACTAAACAATCGTCATTCGCAAATAGAAGAACAATTTCGCCAACACTCCCCTGCTGAAATAGCACTGTGCAGTGTCGTAAAAGCAGAACTACTTTTTGGCGCCAGACACAGCAAAAAAGTAGAACAAAATCTGCAAAGGCTTAAACAGTTTTTTCAACCATTATCCAGCTTAACTTTCGATGATAGATGTGCCGAAGAATACGGCATGATACGAGCAGACCTAAGTACCCAAGGTAAAATTATAGGCCCCAATGACTTGATGATCGCTTCTATCGCCAAAGCACATGATGCGGTATTGGTAACGCATAATATGAAAGAGTTTTCTCGGATAACGGGGTTGCGATTGGTGGATTGGCAGGGGTGAATTTTGCCCACCTCTCCCTTTTGTTTATGATCAACCATGGTCATGTCGGATGACGCTAACGCTCTTCCGACCTACCAGTATGCGACTTACCGAGTTATATTCTAGTACCAAAAATACTTGAGTCTATTGTCGTAGGCCTTCTATCACTTGTAGATCCATCCTTACCATTAATGTTTTCCCCAAACCAAAACTTATTTGAATGTACGCAAGCAATATTATAATTGGGGTTGGGTATATTTGAATTTATTAATACTGTATTAAATTGTTGATTCGTAAGTTGAACTCCATCAATTGACATAGATGTATATGTAATATCAGTTTTCTCAGCGGTACACACAGATGTCGCCAGTTGACCCGCATAATTAATAGAACCTAATAATTTAGTTTTGTTAGAGGCTAACCCAGAGCAATCACTCGTACTATATAAAGATGCATCATTTGTGTAAGAATTACCTGAAATTGTAACTATTGTAGAAACAGCTATGTTACTACTAGCATCATAAACGCACCCCAACGTCCATTTCCCATCAATAACATGAGAAATTGATGTTTCTGATATTTCTGAGTTACCACCACAAGCTGATAGAATTACCGCAACTATACTTAATGAAGAATATTTTTTAAAATTAGTCATTTTTATACCTAAGCCCCTATTATTATATTAGGCACTTATCATATTCATATTCATATTCAAGTATAAAATAAAGAAATATTTTTGATGCAATTTACTTATCTTAAAAACAACAAGTATCCAAGAAATAACGGATCAGAAAGAAGGTTGTTTGAGCGCTAGCGAGTTCCCTTCTTTCCCGTTATTTCCTCACCCAAGGTAAAACTATGACGTTGTGAAGTGAAGCGGCATTTCTTTGGTTACTTTCTTGCTGCCGCAGGCAAGAAAGTAACTCGTAGCCGATAACAGTTATCAGAGGAGAAGAATCAAGTTCATAAGCTACGAAAACGCTTACTCAAAAAATAAAAATCCAATTTGAGTTAGCACTTGGTGCCCTTCCCTTCGACTCCGCTCAGGATAAACCAAGTCCGCTCAGGGAACGCCAATAAAAAGTCAAAAGCCCCCTCACCCTAGCCCTCTCCCGAAGGGAGAGGGGATTTAAAGAAAAACCCACAAGTTATCCACAAACTACTAACTAGAAATAAACAAAATCTCCCACTTACTGTTAAAAGAAAAAAAAGCTAAACTCCCCCTCATGTCAGCTATCCTAATGCCCCAAGATCATGATGATCTCCATCATCTAAAAGTTCCCCCTCATTCTATCGAGGCAGAGCAATCCGTCCTCGGCGGATTACTGCTAGAAAACCGAGCATGGGATAAAGTCGCCGACGTTGTGGCAGAACACGATTTCTACCGCCAAGATCACCGCCTGATCTTCCGCTCCATCGCCACATTGGCGAATATGAATGAACCACTCGATATAATCACATTATCCGAATGGCTAAAAGACAGAGATGAACTTGAAAATGCAGGCGGATTAGCCTACCTCGGCACATTGGCAAAAGACACTCCCAGCGCGGCAAATATCAAAGCTTACGCCGACATCGTGCGTGAAAAATCGGTGCTACGCCAACTCATCAGTATTGGTTCTGAAATTGCGGATGAAGCTTTTAACTCTGGCGAACGCCCTAGCCGAGAGTTATTGGATGAAGCTGAACGAAAAGTGTTTGAGATTGCCGAGCAAGGCAATCGCCAACAAGATTTTAAGGCTATTAAAGACCTGCTCAAAGTCACGCTCGATCAAATTCACGAGTTAAGCAAATCCGATAACACCATCACGGGCGCGTCAACAGGCTACAACGAGCTTGATGATATGACGTCGGGTTTGCAAAAAGGTGATTTGGTCATCGTGGCAGGTCGTCCTTCGATGGGCAAAACAACTTTCGCGATGAACCTAGCAGAATTTATTGCGGTGAATGATAAAAAACCTGTGGCTATATTCAGTATGGAGATGCCTGCGGAACAACTGATCTTAAGAATGTTTGCTTCAATGGGTCGCGTACCGCTAAATGACATTCGTACCGGTAAAATTCGTGAAGAAGATTGGCCCCGTATCGGCATGGCAGTTAAAACCTTTGGTGAAACCAAGCTATTTATTGATGATACAGCGGCGTTATCTCCCACCGAAGTACGCGCAAAATGTCGTCGTTTGGCGCGTGAACACGGTCGACTCGGTGTGATTGTTCTCGACTACATACAGTTGATGCAAGTCACTGGAAAGTCTGATAACCGTGCGGCTGAAATCTCTGAAATTTCACGATCTCTAAAGGCGCTAGCTAAAGAAATGGAATGCCCTGTGATTGCACTTTCACAATTGAATCGTAGCTTGGAGCAACGCCCGAATAAACGCCCAATCATGTCGGACTTACGTGAATCAGGCGCAATTGAGCAGGATGCGGACGTGATTATGTTTATCTACCGCGATGAGGTTTACAACGAAGATACGCCTGATAAAGGCATGGCAGAAATTATTATTGGTAAGCAAAGAAATGGTGCGATTGGTAAGGTTCGATTAACGTTTACGGGTAAATTTACAAGGTTTGATAATTTTATGCCCGACGTATACGCACCTGAACATTAGGTTGAGGGGACTTGGTTTATTCTGAGCGGAATCGAAGGGCGCGGAATATACTACTTATTAACAATCAAACCTACTAAGAATTATACTTCTGCTTCTTAGGTATCACCCCACGCACACCACCTCTAGGGTTTTCTATATCCCCCAAATATCTCGGCATCATGTGAATATGGATATGTGGCACTGACTGCCCACCTGCTTTGCCAATATTCACACCAATATTGTATCCATCAGGCGAGTGCTTCTTGTCGATGATCAATTTCATATGATCAACAAGCTCAAAGATAGCTAATTTTTCTTCTTTGCTTGCATCAAAAAACTCAGCCACGTGTCGTTTTGTAACGATCAAACAATGCCCAGGGCTGACGGGGTTACTATCCTTCAATACATAAGCTAACGCATTTTCGACAGGCTGCCCATTATCATCAATAACAATATCTCGTTTAGAACATAAAGGGCAATCTGACATTGTATTACTCCAAAAAAAAATGGCGTAGACTAACATGGATCGAATAGAAACCATTATAATAAAAAGTATGAAACGCTCATCCCGCATTACTCTCCATCCCGAAGCTTTACAGCACAATCTAAACCGTGCAAAACAAGTAGCCCCGAAATCTAAAACCTTAGCGGTTATTAAAGCGGATGCTTATGGGCATGATGCCGTTGCAACCGCAGGTATTTTGTATGAGATTGCCGATGGTTTTGCGGTGTCATGTATAGCAGAAGCGATTGAACTGCGTGAGGCAAAAATCAGCAAACCTATTACTGTTTTGCAAGGGCATCAAAGTATTGATGATTTACGCATAGCTGCGTATCATAATTTACGTTTAACAGTACACGATGATCGCCAACTGAGTTTATTGGATCAATGCTCTCACCGTCAGACCCTTAACAAAGGATTTGATCTTAATTTAAAAATTG